>DAOLNV010000002.1:176153-177396 GCA_035416745.1 Candidatus Hydrogenedentota bacterium
TGGCGTGTTGACGGCTGTGTTTCTCCTGGCAGGAGGTCTCTTGCCGGCTCCCTGGCAGGCGCGGGCGGCGGCGGAGCCGCTCAGGATCGGTTCCGAGAAGCAGCTTTTCCTCGACGACCGTGTGATCGCGTCGAGCACGAACGTCGAGCGCGTGATGAATCCGCCGTATCAGCCGTTGGAGCCGGTGCTGATTGCCAATGCGCCGTGGGAACTCGCCGAACGCGCCCATGTGTGGAATTCGGCCACCGTGCGTAAGGAAGACGGAAAGATCCGGCTCTGGTACCACCTGCTCACCTTGCGCGAGGAGACGCCGGAGACGGGTCCCGTGGCGAAAGGCGAGTATGTCGCGTATGCTGAATCCGAGGACGGTATTCATTTCGTCAAGCCTGAGTTGGGGCTTCACGAATTCGGCGGAACCACGGCCAACAGCATCGTCATCCCGAACTGCCGCGGAGTGGCCGCATGGGTGGACCCCCAAGCGCCGCCCGAGGCGCGTTACCGCACGCAGACGAAAGGCCCTCAGGGGCGGCTCACATTTCACCACAGTCCTGACGGTATTCATTGGGAGCTGACGCGGGCCATAGATATCGGCGATTGCGATACGCAGAGCATGGCGTTCTGGGACGAGACCCTGGGCCGGTACGTGCTGTATACCCGCAAGTGGGTCAGGTTCGAGAACAAATCCCATAGCTATCGTTACCACCGGCGCATGGAGTCGAACGACCTCGAGCATTGGGACAACGAGGTGCAGGTGCTGGGGGCCGACGAGGCCGATTTGGCAACGTATGAGACGTCAACCGGGCAGCCGCCTGTTGATTATTACGGCGCGTGCGTGTTTCGTTATCCCGATTCGCGAGGTATGTACGTCATGGTCGGCCATGCTTTATGGCACTGGTTCGCTCGCGAACCCCTGCAATCGCTGGGACCCGACCAGTTGGATGATCGCCTCTGCGCAGGGCGTGACGGCAAGGAGTTTGCGCGTCTGGGCGGAAGGCTTCCATTTCTGCGGCTAGGGCCAAGCGGCACGTGGTTCTCACGGCACGTGTGGACCGCATCAGCGCCGATCGAGATGGGCAACGAGCTCTGGCTCTACTACTGGGGTTCCAACATGGACCACGCCGGCAATATCGATCCCGCGGCGCAGGGGGAGATTCGGTGCGGCCTCGGGCGCGCGATTCTGCGGCTAGACGGATTCGTCTCGCTCGATGCCGGTTATGCGTGGGGCGAGTTCACCACGCCGCCG
>DAOLNV010000002.1:177496-179558 GCA_035416745.1 Candidatus Hydrogenedentota bacterium
TCCCTCGCGTATGGTTTACTTTTGGGCTTAGTTCCAAGCGGCCAAACGTTGGAGAGAGGAGCTTTCATGAAAGCCGGATTTGCCTCGCGGTGCATCACGCCGTTATTGGGAAAAGAAGTGCCCGGACTCTTCGAGAAACGGTATGCGCAGGGAGTACATGACGACCTTTTTGTGCGCGCCGCGGTTGTTGACGACGGCAAAACGAGCATCGCCATGGTGCAGTGCGACACGATCAAGATCTCGGTTGCAATGACGGCCCGCGCCCGCAAGATGGCCGAGGCGCTCTGCGGCATCCCCGGCAAGAACTGCTTTCTCTCAGCTACGCATACCCACTCGGGGGGACCGGTTTTCGGGTCGTTCATCTCGGAGGCCGACACCGAGTACCAGGATTTCATTGCCGATCAGGCGGCCCATGCCATCGCCGAGGCGTACCGCGTACGGCGTCCGGTGCGGGTGGGAACGGGCGCGTGTCCGGCAGAAGGGGTTGCGTTCAACCGCCGGTTCGTCATGAAGGACGGCTCGCAAATCACGCATCCCGGGAAAATGAACCGGGACATCGTTGCCCCTGCGGGGCCTGCCGACCCGACCGTTACCGTCGTGGGGTTTTGCCCCGCGGACGAAACCGAGCCCATCGGGGCGATCGTGAACTTCGCGTGTCACGCGACGCATATGAACGGCGTCCTGTATTCCGCCGATTATCCCAAGTACGTCGTCGACACGTTGCGGGCAATCTACGGTGAGGAATTCGGAGTGGTGTATTTGAATGGGGCATGCGGCGACGTGACGCAGGTGGACAACCAGAGCCCGCGTCCCGGTGAATTCGGCGAGTATTGGTGCAAGCGCACGGGGCGGTCGGTCGGGGCAGCAGCTCTTCAAGCCCTGGCCAAGCTGGACTATTTCACGAAGGCCACGGTTGACGCGGCCGCCAGGAGTCTCCTGGCGCCCATTCGCAAGAGCACTCCGCAACAGGTCAGGGCCGCGCGGGAAATGGCCCGGAAATTCGCACCCGACCCCAAGAACATCGACACCATCTATGCCCATTGCTTGCTTCAGGTCGAGAAGATGCGCAGGGCGCGCCCGAAAGAACGCCTCGAAATCATGGGTGTGCGCATCGCCGACGCGTGTTTCTGGGGCGTGCCCGGCGAATACTTCCAGGAATTCGCCCAAAACGTGCGCCAAAAGTCGGAATTCCCCCACACCTGCTGCGTAGAGCTCGCTAACGGCTATTTCGGCTACATCTGTACCGAGGAAGCATTCAAGGGCGGCGGGTACGAGATCCGCACCGCCCCGAGCAGCTATCTCGCCGAGGATACGGGCCGTCGCATCCAGAAAACCGGCGAACGGGTCGTGGCGCTCCTATACGACGCGGGGCGAATTGAGATCGCCAGGCTTCCGGAAAAACGCGCATGGGAAAGCCAGGACGACGACGATGCCCTCGGCGGTATCCACCAAATCAAGAAAAAGCCGTAGCGCCGCGTTGCCGGACCCCGAAAGAGCGCCTTGGCGTGTTACTCGGAATTGCCGGACTAGACGGACCCCGGGGGACGGGGGACGTCATTGGGCCCGGGACATGATGCGCGGTGGCCCACGGAGCTTCCGTGAAACCATAAATATAATCATCGCAATCTCTTACAAGACTCTCGGGATTGGCTTCGCATGCAGTGCGGGGGGCACAAAACTTGCTATACGCCGTTGAAATCGGTATACTTGGGTTCTTTCGCCAGGCAACAAAACACTTTCTAGATAGCATGAAGGAGCGCAGATGGTACGCAGTATGACTGGTTTTGGTAAGGCCGCATGTACCTGCCAGGACCAGGAGATTTCGCTCGAATTATCCTCTGTAAACCACCGGTATCTGGATTGTTCGTTCCGGCTGGGCAACTCGTGGGTGTCTCTTGAGCCGGTTTTCAAGGGTGTTGTGCGCAAACACGTGTCTCGCGGTAAGATCCAGGTGACGGTCAACCGGCGGAAGATAACGACCTCGGCGGAAACCGTCCGGCTGGACACGGGTCTTGCGCGGCAGTATATGGACGCGTTGCGCGAATTGGCCGCGATGATGGGG
>DAOLNV010000002.1:179658-221048 GCA_035416745.1 Candidatus Hydrogenedentota bacterium
CGCGCTCGAATA
This sequence comes from Candidatus Hydrogenedentota bacterium, assembly GCA_035416745.1. NCBI lineage: Bacteria > Pseudomonadati > Candidatus Hydrogenedentota > Candidatus Hydrogenedentota bacterium. Next base: position 179,671 of record DAOLNV010000002.1, read on the forward strand.
CAGGAATTGGCATCGGATGTTTCAATCACGGAGGAGCGTATCGCCATCGAGGTGGCGCTTCTGGCCGATAAAGGCGACGTGACCGAAGAGACGGTGCGTCTCAAGACCCATTTGGCGCATATGGAGGAGCTGTTGGAGTCCGACGAGCCCGTCGGACGGCGTCTGGATTTTCTCTCGCAGGAAATCCAGCGCGAAGTGAATACGCTGGGCGTTAAGACACGGGACTGCGAGGTGGCGAAGTACGTCCTTGACATGAAGAGCGAGTTGGAGAAGATTCGCGAGCAGGTTCAAAACGTCGAATAGATGATGGGTGCGGCGAAGAAAGGCGATGTGTTTGTGCTGTCCTCGCCCTCGGGAGCGGGGAAGAGCATCATTCTCAGCCGGGCACGGCTCGCGGATCCGGCTATTCTGGTTTCGGTATCCGCCACAACGCGGTCTCCCCGTAAAGGGGAGACCGACGGCTGCGATTATTACTTCTTGTCGCATGCGGAGTTCATGAGGCGCGTGGATGGCGGCGAGTTCCTGGAATGGGCCGAGGTACATGGCAACCTTTACGGAACATTGCGCTCCGAAATGGACCGCCTGGCGGCATCGGGACAGGATGCGGTGCTCGAGGTCGACGTGCAGGGGGCGGCAAGTCTGCGCGCTCTCGGGTGTGCGATAGTGTCCGTGTTCATTATGCCGCCGTCGCTCGAAGAGTTGGAGCGGCGTCTCAGGCAACGCGGCACGGATACGGCGGAAGTCATCGCCCTGCGGGTAAAGAACGCCCGTGGGGAGATGGCGCGATACAAAGAATACGATTTCGTCATCGTCAACGATGACCTGGATACGGCCGTGGCCGATTTTCAGGCGATAATTCGGGCCCGGCGGTGTCGCGCAGAACGCTTCGAGTGCCGTCTGGAAGACGGCGGCGAGGCGTCCAGGGCGAAGGTGTAAGCAGAGAGGCTGCCCGCAGTGATGAACGGCGGCGGGCAGGCGAAGAGGAGGATGTGGCAGAGATGGCAAGAATGTACTCCCCGGAAGATTTTGCGGGAAAGACCGACAGTCTGTATCGATTGGTGCTTGCCGCGGCGCGCCGGGCGGCTCAACTCTCGAAACCCGATGCGCGCCCACTGGTGCCGGTGCGCTCAAAGAAACCCACGGTCGTGGCCCTCGAGGAAATCCTGGAAGGCAAAGTGGCGGTGGGCGAGGCCAGTACAGATGAAGAGGGCTACTTCGACTAAAGAGATCGTCCTGGGTGTTACGGGGTCGATCGCCGCGTACAAAGCCTGCGATATCGCGTCCCGGCTGGTCGAGAACGGGTATACGGTGACGCCGGTGTTGACGGCCTCCGCGCAGCGCCTGGTGGGTCCCGCGACGTTCGAGGCGTTGACGGGCCGCAGGGTCATCACGGGGATGTTCGAACCGTTCGCAAACCCGGAGATCGAGCACATCGCCGTGGCCCAGCGCGCCAACCTGTTTCTGATTGCTCCCGCAACAGCCAACATTATTGCCAAGGCCGCGCGCGGCATCGCCGACGATTGGCTCAGCACGACGCTGCTGGCTACGAGAGCGCCGATCGTTTTTGCGCCTGCCATGAACACCAATATGTACAATCATCCGGCCACACAGGAGAACATCAAGATACTAAAATCGCGGGGCTGCAGGTTTGTGGGGCCGGGGACGGGCAAGCTGGCGTGCGGCGCGGTTGGAATCGGCCGCATGCTCGAAGTGTCACGAATTCTCGAGGCGGTCGAGATCGCGTTGCACGAGACGAAGGACCTGGCGGGTTTGTTCGTCGTGCTCACCGCCGGAGGAACCCGGGAACCCATAGACCCGGTGCGTTTTATCGCGAATCGGTCTTCGGGCAAGATGGGCCGCGCGTTGGCAATGGAAGCCATGAAGCGCGGGGCCCGCGTTACCGTCATCGCCGGGCATATGGATGTGCCCCCTCCCGAGGGCGCCGAAGTGATCGTCGCGGAGACGGCAAGCAGCATGGCGGAAGTGGCCCTGAGCCTGGCGCAGGACGCCGACGTCTTCGTAGGGGCCGCGGCTGTTGGCGACTACCGCGTCGAGAGTCCCGCCACTACGAAACACAAACGCAGCGGCCTAGGGGTCCAGGTCGACCTGGTGGAGAATCCCGATGTCATCAGCCAGGTCAGCGCCGTAAAACGGGACGGTCAGGTTGTTGTAGGTTTCGCGGCAGAGACCGACGACCTGATCAAGAACGCGAAGACCAAGCTGAAGAAGAAGAAGCTCGACCTGATAGTGGCAAACAGGGTCGACATGGCAGATTCGGGTTTTGGCACGGATACGCTGCGTGGAAGCCTGATAGATGCCGATGGAAACGTCGAGGACCTTGACCTCGTCAGCAAGGAAGACGTTGCCAGGATTCTGTTCGACCGCGTTTCCGGCCTTCTGGATTAAGGGGTAAGGGCGATCCGCCGCCCCTCCTTGGCCGACTCATAGGCCGCCAGCACCAATTCGAGGGCGATACGGCCGTCCTTGCCCGTGGCGGCCGGCGGCGTACCGTTCAGCAGGTTGTCGACCCATGGGCGCGGCACCGCGGCGATCCGGTCTCCCTGGCTTGCCGGTTTTGGGATATCGAACGTCTGCCACGCGCGCGTATCGTAGCGGAACAGTTTCAGCGCATGCCCATCAGGACATCCAGGAACGCTGCACGAGGGCCCATCGCCGTAATTCTGGATGAGCATGCCCTTGTCTCCGTAGATTTCCGTGGTGCATTCGCCGGCGTCTACCGTCGAGCTGTTGAATATCGCGGCCATCGCGCCGTTTTCCAGCCGGAAAAGGGCAATGCCGTTGTCGTCGGGGGCGACGGAGGTCAGAACGTTGTCGATTTCAGCCATGACGCTGACGGGCTTGCCGAAGGTCCAGCACAGCCAGTCGATGGGATGGGCAGCGTCATCAGCGAACATGCCGATGTTGGTTTCGGCGCGAATATGCCAATTCGTAGGGCCGTTGATGAATGCTTCGCTGAATAACACGGGAATGCAGTGTCGGCGCCGGACCACGCCGATGCTTCCCAGCGCGCCGGTCCGCACCAGTTCACGCATTTTGATGTTGGCGGGGTCGTGGCGCATCTGCCATGCCATTGCGAGGATGATGTTGCTGGCGGCCGCGGCATCGTTCATACGGTCGCATTCGTCGAGCGTCATGGCCATGGGTTTCTGAAGGAGGATATGCTTGCCGGCCGCGGCGGCGGCGATGCAGAGTTCGGCGTGGCGGCTGGTTTCGCTTCCGATCATGACCGCCTGGACCCGCGCATCCGCCAGCACCCCGTCGACGGTGCTCTCGTATTGCATGCCCGTACGCGCGCAGATGGGCCGCGCGCGCTCGGCATTGTCGTCGTACGCCGAAATCAGCCGCACATCCGGAAAGTCTTTCATGACATCCGCGTACATGCCCACATGGCCGTGGGCAAAACTCAGCACGCCGATTCCGAGTGGGGGCTTCATGAATATCTCCTTTCATTCGAGGTGCATACTCCTAATTTAGAGCACGCGGCGAGCGCAAGTAAAGGAGAGAAGCCGCCGGGGGTGCAACAAGCGCAACGGACCGCGCGGCTTTGCCTGGCAAAACCTTGGGTCAGGGACGGCGAATTGATGGCGTGCTTTCTTTGTGCATTGAAGGTGTGCTTAAATCATAGGGTGCGGATGGTCTGGCGCAGTCGAAGAAATGAGGGCCGTTTTATGGAGGAAGTTATCCGAGTACAGGCGACGGATGCACTGATCGTGGTGGATATCCAGAAGGATTTCTGCCGTGGGGGGGCGCTGGCGGTAGAAGATGGGGATGCTGTCGTGCCGGTCTTGAACCGGTTGATACCGAAATTCGGGTGCGTGGTGTTCACGCGAGACTGGCATCCCGTTAATCATTGCAGCTTTGACGACGAACCGAGATTCGAGGACAAGAGCTGGCCGCCGCATTGCGTGGCCGACACTCCCGGCGCCGAGTTCCATAAAGATTTGAAACTGCCCAGTCACGCGATTGTCATCAACACGGCAACCGAGCCAGACGAAGAAGCATATAGCGGTTTCCACGGCACCGAGTTGAAGGAGCGCCTTAACGAGCGCGGGGTCGCACGGGTATTTGTGGGCGGCCTGGCAACGGACTACTGCGTTAAGTACACCGTTCTGGACGCCATACGGGAGGGATTCGAGGTGGTCCTGGTGGAAGATGCCTGCCGCGGCATCGATATCCCCCGGGGTACCGCGGCCGAGGCCCTTGCTGAAATGCGCCAGACCGGGGCCGTGCTAGTCCGCGCGGAGGACGTGAAGTAATGCCTGCGAAACCGTGGTGCCAACGCGAAGGGTTGGCGCTTCTGACCGACCTCTATGAGCTGACGATGGTCGCCGGCTTCTGGAAAGAGCGCCGTGCTGACCAGCGCGTATGCTTCGAGTACTTTTTCCGGCGCCTTCCTCCGAACGCGGGGTTCGCGGTCGCCGCGGGACTGGGCCCGTTTCTACAGTATTTGGAGAACCTCCGTTTCAGCGACGAAGATATCGCGTACCTGGATACGCTGGGCTTGTTCGACGAGGCGTTTCTCGGCTATCTGCGGGGGTTCAGCCCGAGTCTGACCGTCCGCGCGGCGCCGGAAGGCTCACTGGTTTTCCCCTACGAGCCGATTGTCCAGGTGGAAGGACGGATTCTCGAAGCGCAACTGGTGGAAACGGCGCTCTTGAACACGTTGAACTATCAGACGCTTATCGCGACCAAAGCCGCGCGGATCTGCCTGGCGGCCGAAGGCGAGCCCGTAATGGAATTTGGTTTGCGCCGTGCGCATGGTCCGGACGGCGGTCTCAGCGGTTCCCGCGCGGCTTACGTCGGAGGATGTGCCTCGACCTCGAACGTCCTCGCCGGGAAGATCTATGACATCCCCGTATCCGGTACGCATGCTCACAGTTGGGTGATGAGTTTTCCAAGCGAGTTGGAGGCGTTCCGGGCGTTCGCGCGGAACTATCCCGACCGGTGCGTGTTGCTGGTCGATACGTACGACACTCTGCGGAGCGGCGTGCCCAATGCGATCACGGCCTTCAAGGAACTGCACGCGAACGGGCACAAGACGCGCCCCGCAATCCGTCTGGACTCGGGCGATTTGGCCAAGTTGAGCAAACTCGCGCACGGCATGATGACGGAATCGGGATTCACCAACCCGCTTATCGTTGCATCCAACGATCTCGATGAAGATTTGATAGCGGACCTGAAACGGCAAGGCGCGAAGATCAACGCCTGGGGCGTCGGCACGCATCTGATCACGTCGGGGGACTGTCCGGCCTTGAGCGGGGTATACAAACTGGTGGCCGTCGCCGATGGCGAGACGTGGCGGCCGCGCATCAAGATATCCTCCAACATCGACAAGGCAACCGACCCCGGCCGGAAGCATCCGGTCCGTTTCTTTGACAGTCAAGGCCATCCCGTGGGAGACGTCTTGTATACCAACGGCGAACCGATCTCGAGAACGGGTGATATCGAAGGCCGCCGGCGGAGCGATCCGCACATTCGCGCTCGGATTCTGCATGCCGCACGCGGCGAAGACCTTTTTGAGACTTATGTTGAACGGGGCGAACGCAAAATTGCTCAACCCCCGTTGGCGGACATCCGGGAAAGGGCTCAACGGGGTATCGCGTCGCTTCCGGACGAGTTCAAGCGGTTGCGCAACCCCGAGATTTACCGAGTCATGCTGTCGGAATCGGTCGGAAGGGGTAAAGCCGAACTCCTGGAGAATCCGGATCTTGCCTGAGCGGTATGGGCGTTCCACGGCGGCCAAAGGGTTAGAATAAGAGGATACGGTCATCAGTGCAGAACCAAGGGGCGAAGTAGAGCTATGCGATTGGTCAAGATCGGAGTGGCCTCGGTCTCAGTGAAGGTGGGCGACTTCACGGGGAACGCCGCGCGATTACGCGAAGTGATTCAGGCGGCGCGCGCTCAGCGCGTGCATCTGCTTGTGACGCCGGAATTGGCTCTCTCGGGATACAGCCTGGAGGACCGGGTGTTTTGGCCTGACATCGCCCGCCGCAGTTGGCAAACACTCGAGGACCTTGCCGCGGACGCCAAAGGCATAGCATTCTTCGCTGGTCTTCCCGTGTGCATGGGAGCGATGATGTACAATGGTGCCGCGCTGGTGCACGATGGGGCGGTGCGCGGAGTTATCTTGAAGAAGTATCTGCCGACGTACAGCATCTTCTACGAAGGACGCAACTGGACCGCATGGCGCCAGGGCGTTACGGAAATACATGGTGTGCCGGCGGGCGATCTCGTGTTCAAACTCCCCTTTGGATGCGTAAGCGCCGAAATCTGCGAAGATCTGTGGTCAAGCAACCAGCCCGCGGGCGAGCGTGTGCGGGCGGGGGCGGAGATCATCTGCAACGGGAGTGCCTCGCCGTTCACGCCGCTCAAGAACGAACAGCGGAAACGGCTGGTGCTTGGCGCGGCGGGCAGTCTTGCGTGCGTCTACGCGTATGCCAATCTGCTCGGGTGCGATAGCAGCCGGTTGGTGTTTGACGGAGGAGGTCTGGTCGCTACGCCCGATGGGCTCGTTGCCGAAGGGCCGGTGCTTTCAAAAGACTACTGGACCCTCGCCGCGGGCGTGGTCAATTTGGACGATGTAGGGCGTGTCCGAGCTGAGAATTCGACCTGGCGGCACAACGCCGAAGAATCTCAGCACTCTTGTGGTCCGTTGTTCGTCGACATCTCTCAGGGCGCCTACACGCAGGCGGATGTCAGGGAGTATGCGGCGCAACTGCCTGGGAATCTGTTCCTGGCGAGCGGCTCTGAAATGAGCGTAGGCGCCGATGCTTTTCTGGATCAATTGTTTGATGCGCTCGTGCTCGGGCTGCGGGACTACTTCGAGAAGGTGGGCGCGTTCGACACGTTTCTGGTGGCGCTTTCGGGCGGCAGGGACAGTGCTCTCTGCCTGCTGCTTGCCGTGAATGCCGCGAAAGCGCTGCGGGCGGGCGGGGCCGCGGGAGAATATGCCCGCCGCGTGCGAGCGGCGTATCTCCCCAACAAAGAATTCAGCAGCGACGCCACGCAGTCGGCGGCGCGCGCTCTGGCCGAAGAGCTCGGCGTGCCGTTTACGGTATCGGACATCAGTGACGAAGCCCGGATTGCCTTCAAGAAGGCGGTTGAATTAGCGGGCGGTGCAGACAAGGTTACGCCGCTGGCAAGACAGAACCTCCAGGCCCGCATTCGCGGAAGCATGATGCTCAATTGGGCTAACAATGAGCGGGGCTTGTTGCTGGTAACCTCGAACTTGAGCGAGGCCGCCGTCGGATACACCACCACCGGGGGGGACAATCAGGGAGGGTACTCGCCCATAGCGAATGTCCCCAAAACCATTGTTTCCGCGCTCCTCGAACGAATTGCCGCGCGCGACAAGATAGCCGCTCTCGGGCAGGTGCTCGCAATACCGCCAAGTGCTGAGTTGGCCCCCAATCAAACCGACGAAGACGACCTTATGCCCTACGTGGTTCTGGATGATTTGCTGTTTCTGTTCGCGCGGCGGCGGATGAGCCTGCCCGATTGCTGGCGCATCCTCGTGTCCCGGCATCAGGACCACGATGCCGAGCAGCTCCGGACGTGGACCGCCCGCTTCGGAAAACTGTTCGTTCAAAGTCAATGGAAACGCGAGCAGTTGCCGGTCACGCTGAAAGTGTTGGACCTTGACCTGGACCCCAAAACGGGGTTCCGGTTCCCGGTGACCCAGAGCATCGAGGCCGAACTGGAAGAGTTGGCGGCCGCCAGACTCTAAACGTCCCGCTGTTCCAATTCGCGGCGCAGCGCGTCGAGGTTCTCGCGCGTGGCAGCGTCGAGATGGTCTTCCATGCGGGTGGCGCGTCCCGGTTTGTGTTGTGCCCTGTGAAGGCTGTCGCGGGCCTGTTGAAGGCTTTCCTCGATGGCGCGCAGGAAATGGTCGGGATGCATGGTGATAGCGCCGAGACCGGCGCACAGGTCGCGGATGCCGCGGTCGCTGGTTACCACGACTATCGAGGAACGGTCCCCGGCCTCGTAGACTTCACGCTCGATCAGCGCATCGGCGGTTTGTCGAGCGGGAGAGTAGATAACCTCGAGGCGGGGTCCCGAGAGAAAGGGCGAGACGAGGTCAGGGCGGCGTCCGCGTCCGTCAAAGATGATCTTGGCGGCCTTCCCGGCGTCGGTGCAGAATCGGGCCACGCGGTCGATGAGCGTTTCACGCGCGGCCTCAAAATCGCTTTTCGCCAATGCTTTCAGGCGGCGGCAGTGGTGAACGACGTTATACCCATCTATGTAGTAGAGGCTGGTCATCTCAGGCGCGGCGCATCCCTTTTGGCGATGCCGTCAGTTCACATAGACGCGATGGACTCTCGGCCCGATGCAGGACAGGATGTCCTGTCCAACGGTTCTGGCGCGTGCTGCAAGTTCGGCGACGGTGACAGTTTCGGCGCCGTCCGAACCGATAAGCACTGCCGTATCCCCGACGGTGACGCCGGGCACCTCGGTTACATCAACGACGATTTGGTCCATGGAAACGCGCCCGCGCACGGGGCAGCGGCGTCCGCGTATGAGCACATCGCCGTTGTTTCCGAACTGAGCCTTGTAGCCGTCGGCGTATCCTACGGGAATGAGCGCCGTGCGCGTGGGGCGCTGGGTCGTGAAAGTCCGCCCGTACCCGATACTCCATCCCGAGGGGAGTTCTTTAATGAGTACTATCTTGGATTCCCACCGGCCGACGGGGCGCAGCGGCATTCGTTCCGGGGGCGTATCGGTAGGCCAAACGCCATAGGTCATGAGCCCAGGACGCACCATGCCGAAGGAACTGGTGGGATGGCCGACGATAGCGCCGCTATTGGCGGCGTGCGCCACTTCGTAGGGAATGCCCTCTTTCTCGATTTGCTTGAGGATTTGTTTGAAAATACGGATCTGGTTTGCTGTCGCGGGGTCGTCGATGTCCTCCGAGCTTGAAAAATGAGTTGCCACCCCTTCGATGTCGACATGAGACACACGGGTGATGTGCCTCATGGCTGAAATGACGTTGTCCGGATCCAGGCCTTCGCGCCCCATGCCGGTATCGACCTTGCAATGGACCGGAATGACCCGGTTGCGTTTTCGCGCCAGCTCGCCCAGCCGTTCCGCGGCATCGACGTCCGACAGAACCAGGCGCAGGTTGTGCTCGATCGCTTCCAGGAACGCCTCCTGGGGCGGTTGTACGAGAACCGTGATCGGCGCGGTGATGCTGGCCGAACGCAATATAATGGCTTCTTCGACGGTTGCGACGCCGAGCATGGCAACGCCCGCCTGTACAGCCCGCTGAGCGATGGCCACGGAGCCGTGCCCGTAGCCATTACCCTTCACGACAGCCATGATGGCGCATTCTTTGGGAATCATGTCGCGCACGACGCGCAGGTTCTGTGCGTACGCGGCAAGATCGACAACAAACGTTGATTGTGCGGTGCTATCCATCTCAACTCCCTAATCCCAGGACGCGCCAGTTCAATTGCGCGTACCGGACACCCGAATACACCGTGTAAATGGCCACACCGATAATGGCCCAGAAGGATGCTTCAAGCAATACCCACGCATATTCCGTGGTTAATGCGGGTAGCCACAACGCGACCAGATTCTGGATGATGAGAAGCCCAAGAAACACATGTACGTAAACCATCTGAAGCACGGCCTTGGTTTTCCCGTACTTGTTTGCGGCGATTATGACGCCCTCGCTGGCAGCCAGCGACCGCACCCCTGTCACCAGGAACTCCCTCGCAATGATGACAACGACGGTCCAGCGTGGAACAGCGAGCTCGGGCATCCCGACCATCATGACAAACACGGTGCAGATGAGAATCTTGTCGGCAAGCGGATCCATGAGCTTTCCAAAATTCGTGATGAGATTGCGGGCGCGCGCGATTCTCCCATCGTAGTAGTCGGTGATGGTGGCGGCAATAAAGATGACGTAGCCGGCCGCGTAACACTCAAGGCGGTCTATGGACAAGAGGACCAGCAGCACCGGGGTCATGACAAGACGCAGCAGGGTAAGCTGGTTGGGCAAGTTGAGCAATGGACCGCCGGGTTTGGTTGCCGCCCTCCCGTTGGGTGTGTGTTCTGTCATGGGTGCGTTCATTGGATCAAGACGGACCGTTCCAACGTTTCGGTGTTCTGGCAAATACAATGCTCTCATTCTAACAAATCACACGCGGCGAAACACGCGCGCTGTTGGATGCTCAGGCACGGGGTGGAAGCAGGTTTTAGAGACCGGAGTCCCGGCCCGCTTCGGGTTCGAAGGGGTTGCCTTGAGGGAGAGGCCGCTCGTTCACATCGGGGGTGCCCGCCTCTACGCGCTCCTTGGAAGCGCCGGCGTCGGGCCGCACCACGATCTGGTACGTAAACCATCCCACGGCGAGAATTGCGCAAATGGCGGCCCATGTGAGCAATTCGGTTCGCCAATTCTGCGCTGCCATGGGCTCCTTGGCCGTGTTCCGCAAAATGCGTATCGGGGCGGGTTCGACGGATTCATGATAGAGGTTGATGAACCGCTCCGCATTCAAGTCCAGGAACGCGCAGTAGGACTTCAAGAACCCCTTGACGAAACAGGGCTCCGGCAGTTCCTCGAAATTGCTTTGTTCGAGCGCTTCGATGTAGCGAATAGGAATATGAACGCGCTTGTAGGTCTCGGTCAGAGTCAAGCCCCGCGCCTCGCGCCGCTCACGCAATTCATCGCCGGGAAAGGTGACCTTGCTGCTCATGCGACCTCATTCTTGGGCGGCGCGTTGACGAGAATTTCCCGCGCCTTACTGCCGATGTGTGGACCCACGATTCCCCTCAATTCCATCATGTCGATCAGACGTGCTGCCCGAGTATAGCCCACGCGCAGCCTTCTTTGCACCATCGAAATCGAAGCCTGCCCGGTTTCGAGAACGATCCGGACGGCGTCGTCAAACAGCTCATCGTCCTGGTCAGCCAGGTCGTCGAGGTTATCGTCGGCTTTCCCGAACCGCTCGATTTCCTCACGGTACTGAGGGGGAGCCTGGGTTCTCAGATACGCCACCAGGCGGTTCATTTCGTCATCGCTGACGAACGCGCTTTGGATGCGGGTGGGTTTGGACCTGCCCGGAGGGAGGTACAGCATATCGCCCTTGCCGATAAGCCGCTCGGCCCCGATCTCGTCCAGAATGCAGCGCGAGTCAACCCGCGACGACACCTGGAAGGAGATCCTGGCCGGGAAATTGGCTTTAATCACCCCGGTAAGGACGTCTACCGACGGCCGTTGCGTGGCTATAATGAGATGGATGCCGACGGCCCGCGCAAGCTGGGCCAATCGGGCAATGGCGTCCTCGACCTCTGCCCGGGCCAGCATCATCAGGTCGGCCAACTCGTCGATAACGCACACGATATAGGGCAGTTTGCGGATGATGTTCATCGACTCACCCGACTCCCCTTCGGTCTGAGGCATCTCGATTTCGCCGTTTTCGACGCTGGCGTTGTATACCTCGATGTTTCGTGTGCGGAGGTGAGCGAACAGGCGATAACGCTCTTCCATCTCGTTGATCAGCCAGTTGAGCCCCGATGCGGCCTTCTTGGCCTCGGTGATTACCGGAGTGATCAGATGGGGAATATCGTTAAAGATGGACAACTCGACCATCTTGGGGTCGATCAGCATCAACTGCAGGTCATCCGGGGTCTTCTCCACGAGGAGGCTGGCCAGGAGCGTTTTTACGCACACGGTCTTGCCGGCGCCCGTGGCTCCGGCAACCAGCAGATGGGGCATGGCCGCCAGATCCACCACATGGACCTCGCCGCCGATCCCTTTGCCCAACGCGAGGGGCAAAACGTAGTCGGAACGCGAAAACGCCCGAGATTCCAGCAACTCGCGAACCACCACCGTTTCGCGGTCCTTGTTAGGCACCTCGATGCCGACCCTGCCCTTTCCGGGGATGGGGGCTTCCACGCGTACGCGATAAGCCTTGAGCGCCAGGGCGATGTCGTCGGCAAGGGCATGAAAACGGCTTACTTTGATGCCCGGCGCGGGTTCGAGCTCGAATCGGGTAATCGTAGGCCCCCGCGTAACCTCGACGACCTGCGCCTCGATGCCGAAGGTCTTCAACGTATCTTCCAGGAGGGCACTGGTCGCATACAGGTGATCCTCCAGGTCCGGCTCGACTGGCGGCGGAGGCGTATCGAACATGCTGAGCGCGGGTTTGGCGTACCGCTTAGGATAGACATAATCGGGCGGAAGCTCGTCTTGCGGAGGCTTCTTGCGCCGCGGCAGAAGAGGCCTGCGCCGCATGGGAACGCTCTCTTCCGGCTCGCCGGATTCGGGGTCCGCCTCTTCTTCTTCGTGCAGGCCTGTGAGCTCTGCCGGTTCCTCGGAAGAAGCGCTCGAATCCGGTCCGGCGCCAAGCACGGGGACTTCCTCAAACGGAAGCTCCGGAGTCTCTGGAGGAGGCGGGTCTTCCGCGTTGGCCTGCCGCAATCCCGAACGTATCCGGATGCGGCGCTCGACGGGTTCGGGCGCGATTTCGGGTTCCCCGGCTTCCGCTTCCGGCTCCTCGCGTGACCCGACCACGCCCCATGCCTTGTCTTTGCGCCGAAGGACTTCGGCGGGGTTCTTCCGGCCAGCGGAGCCGCTGCGTGAGCTGTGACCAAGCAGCTCTATCCCGCGGGCTACCATGCCCGTCATCATCATGAAGGTCATGCGCAGAGCGTTAAGGGCTTTCACGAATAAAAAATCCGTGGAAAGCAGCAACCCTATACTCGAAAAGGTGAGCGCCACAACCGTGGCCCCGATCATGCCGAAATGAGTACGCGTGAGGTCACCGAAAAAGGCGCCAATCGTGCCGCCTCCGCCAACGCCTTCGCCAGCAGCCGTCAGCTGAATATGCAACAGCGCGGCAATTGAACACGAAAGCAAGAACAAACCGCCCACGCGCGACATCAACCGGTCAAGCGGCGTGTGACGCAGCAACATGATGCCCCACACACAGGTGATACAGTAGATAACGTGCGCGCCGTAACCAAGCAGAAGCGTCAGGAACCACGCAACCCAGGCCCCAGGCCAACCGAGAGGATGACCCGTGTCGCCGATGCCATCCATGGGACGCCGAATATTGCCTTCGTAGCCATCACTGACCAGCGCAAGAAAAAGAAAAATCGTGAAAGCAATAAACAGGACCCCAACAACTTCCCTCATGCGTTCGACAGAGATTTTCCGCGGCGAACCCATAACGTCTCCCCAAAATAATCACTTGACAAAGTGAGTCTAACAAATGAGGGCCGTTTTGGCAACTAAATATAGTATCCTGCCGGGGCCTGACCACAACCAATTGTGACTTTATTGTTTAGAGTGGTTTTCTTCTTGTTCCCACTACTGCATATTATGCCACGTGGGCCTCAAAAAGGGAAATTGCGTCGATGTTTTATTGATTCCGGCGCGGTAATTTTGGTGGGCAGGGGCCCCTAACGCGAGACTTGCAGCCAGGCGGACCGTATTCGTGTTTAGCGTTTTGCGCTCGGGGTCATATCGGCCTCGAGGTCGCCGGTAGCGAACTGCACGCCGTCCAGCAGGAATCGCAAGATCGCGGGATTCCAGAACAGGTCATGTTCGTGGCCGAGCCCGCAGTAGAAGACGCGTCCCTCGCCGTACGGCTTGATCCAGGCGAGCGCATAATCGCCGTCGGTGCGATGAAGCTCCGCCACATTGGGTTCGCCGGACTTCTTGAGGTCGAGCGAGAGCAACACGCGGTGGGTGTTGCGCGAATAGGGGCCTGTCACTTGGTAGATTTCATCACGAACGCTGAACTCGGGCCCATCGAACGCGCAAAGCAGGGGGTGGCCGGGCTCTTCGACGCGAATCGTGACCTCTTTATTCCAAGGATGGTTGTCGAAACGCCCGCCGACGATGTCGCCCCATTCCTCCCATTCGGCGAAGATGGCGAGCGCCGCATGAAGCGCCACAACCCCTTTGCCGTTTCGGACGAAACTCGCGAGGCTTTCCTTGAGCACCGCATCGCGTTTGCGTGCGGCGTCTTTGTCGGCGTCCGAAAGCGTTTCAAAACCGGGCGGAAGGAACAGCTCGCTGTTGGCGTTGTTGAAGAATACAGCGTCGAATCGCTTGAGGCTTTCGGGTTCGAAGACGGCGATATCATCCGAGAACTCAACGCTGAACGCCCCGGTTTTCTCGGCGATGCTCCGCAGGGCCGCCTTGCCATAGGGGATGGCGCTATGCACATATCCCGTCGGCACGAGGGAGAACACCAGCACTTTGCGCGGACTCTTCGGCGCAACCGTGGGCTTTTCCGGAGCGGCTTCGCGGATCTTGGCCAGTTCATCGTCCGTAGGCTCCGCCAGGGTCGCCGCTTCGGCTGCGCGAAGGTGAAACGTCCCGCCCGCCACAACGCACAACGCTATACAGGCCGCAGCTCTCATATCGCATCCTTTCTGACCGCGCACTCACGCGGCGGTCGAGGCCTCATGCGGAGCGAAGCGCTGACACGCTTCCATCCCGCATCAGCGTTTCAATGAGCCTATTCGGTTTCCACAATATACCCATGGTAGAGGCCCATATAGTAGGGCAGGAGAAACACGGCGCCGTCTGAGAGGCTCGTGCCGTTGCCTCCATTGTCCAGTCCCCACGGATCGTAGTTCCAGTGGTCGAAATGCGTCTCGTCGACGGGAATGACTTTGCCATTTACGCGATAGCCATTCCGCTCGACGTGCCCTCCTCGCAGGTACGGCAGCAGGGGCTGAATATCGATGCGGTGGCTGTTGATGTGGCGCCAATCGAACCGGTCGAGCGGGAAACGCATGAGGGTTTCGACCGAATCGGCCAGCCAATCGCCCCGCGGGTCAAGGTCGAGTTCGCCAAATGCGTCGGCAAACTTCTGTCCTGTTGCTTGAGACGCGTAAATGAAGTTGAAGAATGGGTTCATCTCCGGCACTTCGAGAGCCCAGTATCGCGCGAAACCGAGAAGATAGAAGTTGCGGAGGCGCGGGTCTTTCTCGTATTTGAGCAGATTGTAGTAGCTCATGAACGCCATTTCGTCGTCGGACTGGTTGCCGTCTCCCCATCCTTGGCTCATTTTGGGATTGGTGGTATTGGCGGCGTATGCGTGTTCGTTTACCAGGTGTTCAATGGCTTCGCGGTACCTGGGCTGGCCGCTGATGTGTTCTGCCGTCACCAGGTACGAGAGAATGCTGAGGGAATTCAGGCCGCGTTCTTCCCACCAGTCGATATCGTGGTTGATGTGTTCGGGACCGTACACCGCCCAGCGCGTCGGCGTTCCGTCCCAATCCACGAGATTGAACCCATGCTCGACCAGATGGTCCGTGATTCCCACGACCACGTCGCGCACGCGCAGTTTTTCCTCTTCGGAATCGGCCACGAGGTCGTAGTAAAGGCCGTAGAAGAAATAGTGGCCGTCGAGTTCATCGGAACTGGTATCGACCTTGTAATACCATTTTCCGTCGGCGCTGGTGGGCCAGCGCGGGTGGATGACCTTCCATTTCTTATCATTCCGCTGGTTTCGCTGGTCGCCTTCAGCCGTGTACTTCGTCTCGTTCGGGTTCCACCCGCCGTCGACGGGAACGACCGTGCGCGCCACGAAACCCGGCAGACTGGGTTGCGGCCCGCCCTGCGTAACCGCGCCCAGGAAGCGCAAGGCTTCGAATGCGTCCTTTGCGCGTTGCTTGGCTTCGGGATCGCCCGTCGCAGCATAGGCGAAGCACTCGCCGGCGCCATACATACTGGTCCACAAACCATCGTTATCGCTGTCGCGTTGTTGAATACCAACCTTCTTGCCCTGTTCGGATGTGGTCACCTCAAGCACATAGCCGTACTCGGTCCGTCGGTGGTACTTGTCGATCTCGTCCTCGTAGAAGCGCGCCTTTTCGGCCAGAGTCATGGGTTTGTACCAGATGCAGCCGACGCCTCCCGCGGTAGCTATCCAGGCGCGGCGTTCGCTGTCCACCGCAATGGCACGGATGTCGTCGTCGGGTACCCAGCGCGGCCCCTGCCGGTACGCCCAGTGCTTGCCGTCGTAGCGAACGGCCCCGATGTGCGTGCCGAAGTACACCGCGCCGTCCGTGCCGGCCGCCATGGACGTGAAATCGTTGTAAGGCAGGCCCTCGCGGCCGGTGTACAGGGTCCACCCACCGCTGAGGCAACCAGTGCCCTGGGGACTGGCGAACCAGAGCCGCCCCAGAGAATCGAACAAGACGCTCCGCACATCGGCAGGCGCCCAGCGGCGTGTGCTGTCTTCGGGGAACAGGGGCTGCCAGGCCGCGCCGCCGGTGCTGTAGAACAGGCCGCTGTCGGCCGCGGCCGCGAGTTCGCCATTGGGACCCCGGGCAAAGTCACGCACGGCGCGGTTGCCGGTCAGGAGGCTATTGAGCCCCTCGACGGGCTCGAGGCGGTTGATGGCCAACACGTACAGGCCGTCTTTTGTGCCGACATACAACCCGTTTGCAAACACGAGGCAGTGTACGTCTTCCGGACCGCTTGCCGTTGGGGGCAGGGCGGCAACGGGCGCGTCGACGGCAAAGAAGTACAGCTCCCCGCGAAAGACGAGTGCGAGATTCTGGCCGTCAGCAGCCAGAAGCGGGACGGAATCGCCCGAGAACCGCTCGACAGGGGTCCATGTGCCGTCTTTGAAATAGGCCAAGCCTTTGGCAGTTCCCGCCCACACGGTACCGTCTTCCGTCACCGCGATGTCGTTCGTATCCGCGCTCGGAAGGCCGGCCTTTTCGCCGTAAACGGTGCTCATCTCCTGATCGAAAACGCCCACCCGCAGTTGAGCGTCGCCCGCGTATGCCTGGCATGTCAGCAGGGCGCATGCTGCGCCCGCGATGATCAAGATTCCTGGATTCCAGTTCATCGTGCTATCCTCCTTTGAGTGAAAGGAAACAGGCGTGCAACGGGGCTCCCCTGACTATGAGCACTCCGTGTTTCGCGACTCTCGTGATGAGCAGCTTCCGCACCTGACAAACTATCGCATGTTTTCCGGGCGCGGTTCAATGAAGGATGAGACCGGTGATCCGGCAACTCGCGGAGCGGACGATGAACACAGAAATAGACGACAGGGAATGGTACGCGCGGGAATTCGGGCAATTTGTGCCGCCCGACGTTCTTGATTTCGGGGTCCGGGTGGCGCCATCCCCCGAATCAATGACGGCGGAACCGGTCCGGGCGGCCCTTTCTCATGCGCTGTTTGACCGGCCCCTCCGCATGCACTATGCGCCCGCAGACGCGCGCCCGGATACAAACGATTATGTCGGGATGCTCAGCGCCGAGGCGGAGCTGCCGGGCCTGTGGGGATTCGAGCCAGGCCAGTCCGGCCCGGAAACACTGCAGACAGCTCTCATCCAGAAGCGCTTTGCCGGCATCCTGGCCTGTTCCCCGGATGATCTGCCGGCAGCACTGCCCGATTGGGCGATGGAAATCATCGACCGGCTGGGGCGGCTGGTCGTGTTGGACGTGAGCTTGAGCGACGAGAACGCTGCGTGGCACGTCGCGCAACTGTGCATGCAGTATCCGCGAGCAAAGTTCGTTGTCGAGGCCGCGGGAAGCTATCAGACCCTCACCGAGGCCGCCCAGGGCCTGTACCAGTTCAAGGACGTGTTGAACCTATTCTTCACCACGGCCGGCGTCACGGAATGGCAGATTCTAGAAAGTCTTTTCGCCGCCATCGAACCCCACAGGATCCTGTTCGCGACCGGAGGGCGCCGCGCCCTCGAGCGGGGCAAGACGGTCGTCATCAATGACTACCTGGTCGAAACCGCGCCAGAGCACACAAAAGACTTCGACGGCGACACGCCCCCGTTCACGCTTCGCCTTTACGAAGAGGTCTGGGCAATTCGGTCCGCCATGGAACGCCTGGGAATCAATCGCGACCACATCCTCGACTTCTTCTGCGACAACGCCGAGCAACTTCTCAACGTAGCAACACGCAAACCATAGGGGATTGCTCGCGGCCAGCGGCGCCGGGAACAAGAGAGAGCCGGGGTCACGGCCTTTCAGGACTTCATGCGCAGGATTTCGTACCCGTGCTTGGGCGCGGATTTCCCCTTGAGCAAGACCGACCCGGTGGGCCGTGCCTCGGCCTTGTCCTTAATGATTTCGTACGTTGTTTCGCCCACAACGACTTGCCCCGGGCCTGCAATCGAGCAGAAGCGCCGGGCCACGTTTACCGAATCCCCCACAACGGTGAATTCCATCCGGTCGGGCGAACCCACGTATCCGGCCACGGTTTCGCCGGTATTGATGCCGATCCCGATTTCGAACGTTGGCTGGCCGCCGGTTTCCCGAAGGGCATTGAGGTCTTCGTTTTTCGCTTGTATGGCCATGGCCGCGCGCACGCAGCGTTCCGCGTCATCGGCAGCGGCGATCGGCGCGCCGAACACCGCCATAATCTCATCGCCGATGAATTTGTCGAGCGTCCCCGCATAGGTGAAAATGATTTCGGTCATGGCCGTGAAATGCTGATTGAGCATCATCACGAGTTCGGTGGGCGTGAGGCGTTCGGCGATCTGAGTAAAGCCGCGTATGTCGCAGAACATGGTGGTGACGGTATGTTTGTCGCCGCCGAGCTGCAGGGCGGTATCGTGTTTCATAACCTGCTCGACGATAGCCGGCGACAGAAATCGGCCGAGATTCGCGCGCCTCTTTTCGGTCGTGACCATTTTTTCGTAGAGGCGCACGTTCTCGATGGCCATCGCGGACTGGGCGGCAAGAGATGTGAACAGCTCGAGGTCCTCGTTGCTGAAGACCGCGCCCGGGCGGCTTGTGTCAAGGTAGATGGACCCAATAATGCGCCCCTCGGTCTTCAACGGAGCGCACATGGCGCTCGTGATGGCTTGCTGGATGATGCTTGCCCGCCCGCCAAACCGGTCGTCTTGATCTCGGCTGGCCATCAACACGGGTTCGCCTTTGTCGGCGGCTTTCTCGGCGATGCCCATGCTTGGCGAGCCGGCATGCAGCTCGTGGCCCATCTGGCGCGCCACCTTGACGGTCAGGCGGCCGGCCTGGTCGTCACGCAACAGCACGAAGCCCCGTTCGGCCTCCATGACTTCCATAACCTTGTCGAGCATTTCGCTGAGCCGCCGGTCCAGGTCGAATTCCGAGGCCATGAGTTTGCTCGCATCGTACAGTGCGGCCAGACGCCGGTAGGCGCGGCTCATGCTGAGGAGCTCTTTGCCCGTATCCACCTCTATGACTCGCGTCGTGCTGGCGTCCGAAAGCCCGCGCCTGCCGATCATGGTCATACTGTTGCCGATGCGATCCATCTCGGCGCGGATCAGGTTCAGATCCTGTATGATCGAGGAGTCTTGCGTCGGTGTTCGGGGCGCCATGACGCACCCCAGACCTTCCGGGTCGCGGTACACGATATGGCATTTGCTGCCAAGCCAGATATCGTCCTGATGGGACAAGACGCGTTCCACGATGCGCTGGCGGTTGACGTAAGTGCCGTTCATGCTCTTGAGGTCGATCAGTACGATTCTTCCGGCGCGGCACTCGATCTTGGCATGGTGACGGGACACCTCGTCGGCCAGCAGGACCGCGTCGTTGTCTTCGGCGCGGCCCAGGAGGATAGTATTTCCCGCAACCGGCAGGGTGATTGGCGCAAGGCCGGGTTGTTCGATATACAATTCTGCCATGGCCCGTGTCCTCTGGTCGGAGACGATTCTAACAACCCGGCGGGAAGGGGTCAACGCGAGTCCAGGAGCAACCAGCAGGCCGTTCTGTTCCTGAACAGGACGGGCGAGGAGACCCGCACATGCATCTGCAGGACCTGTGCAGCAAGTACAACATCCGGTTCAAGCGTCAACTGGGCCAGAACTTGCTGGTTGACGACAATATCAACCGCATCATGGCCGATGCGGCGAACCTGACAAAGGAAGATGATGTCATCGAAGTAGGGGCGGGATTGGGCGCTCTGACCCAGTATCTGCACCCGGTCGCGAAGCGCGTCCTGGCCATCGAGATAGATTTCTCGTTCATGCCCTGTCTCCATGACCGCTTCGGAAACGTGGAAAACGTAGTGTTGTTCCGGGGAGATGTCTTAAATCATGGCGTGGACAAACTGGCCGGCGAATTCTTGCCGGGGGGAACGCGCTACCACATGCTGTCCAACCTTCCCTATTACATCACGACGCCCGTACTGTTTCATTTCTGGGAATCGCCCCTGCCGATGCAGCAGATGGTCGTAATGGTGCAGGAGGAGGTGGCTTTGCGGCTTACGGCGGCGGTCAACACTTCCGACTACGGCATGCTGGCGATGGCCGCGCGCTATTACGGGGAGATTGACATCGTGCGCCGCGTCTCCCATACCTGTTTCCGGCCAATGCCCAAAGTCGATAGCTGCATCGTGCGCTTGCGCAGGCATGAAAGCCCTCTGTATCCTGATGTCGACCGCGGCTTCCTCATGAGGCTGATGCGGGCGGCGTTTGGACAACGCCGGAAAACGTTGTGTAACTCGTTGACGAAGTCGGGGAACTTCGGCGCGCCGCGCGACGCCGTTCTCGAGGCCATGGCAGCCGCATCGATCGCGCCCCAGCGGAGGCCACAGACAGTGACCCTGGATGAGTTCGCGCGGCTCGCACAGGAGATCCGCTCCCGGCTCGATACATAGGGTCCGATTCGTAAACCACAGGAGCATCGCGCTAATGAACGAGCCAACACAGCCGCCGGCGGCGGAGACGAACGGGGCCGGGGATACGCCGGAGAAATACGATGCCTATGTTATCGAGGCTCTCGCCAGCGGAGTGTTGGCGCTCGATCTCAAGGGCCGTATCGTGGCGGCAAACGAGGCGGCGTGCGCTCATCTGGGCATGGGACCGCGCGCGTTGACCGCGGGCGCCTCGCTGACGGATTTTCCCAAACTCGACGCGATGGCGCCCTACTTCGTCCAGGTCTTGAGGACAGGGCATGCCATTGAACGCCAGGAACTGGTTGTTGATATGGAAGACGGCGAGAATAAAGAGATCGGGCTTTCCGCGGGGCCGCTGATGATCGCCGGCGTCATACAGGGGGTGGTGTTTCTCTTTACGGACATGACGGAACGGCGAAAATTCGAGCGGGCGGCCGAGATCAACCGGCAATTGGCGGCGCTCGGAGAACTCACAGCCGGCGTGGTTCACGAACTGCGCAATCCTGTCAGCGTTATCAGCGCCATGGCCGAGATCCTCATGCGGAAATTGGGCGAGGAGGATGACCGCCATTCCGCCGCAGCAACCATTTACCGGGAAGCGGGAAGCCTCGAAAAAGCCATTTCTCAGTTTCTGGGATTTGCCCGGCCCTACGACGTTCATCCCGTCCATTGCACGCCGGAGGAAATCGCCAGCCGGGCTGTCCAGCTCTGTTTGCGCCGGGCCGAGAAGTTTGGCGTAAACCTGCGCAGCCGCGTCGCGCCCGATCTGCCCGAAATGCAAGCCGACGTGGGACGGGCCGCTCAGGCCCTTGCCAACATCATCAACAACGGCATCGATGCTTCGGGACGCGGCGGCGGGGTGTGCCTGAATGTCCGGCAGGAAGGCAATAAGATCGTGTTCGAGGTCACCGACACCGGCCCGGGCATATATTTGAAGGCGGGCGAAGATGTCTTCAAGCCATTCTTCACCCTGAAAGAAGGCGGAACAGGACTGGGCCTCGCCATCGTGCACAGGATCATCACGGCGCACGGCGGGGCGGTGAGCCACTCCAACCGGCCGGAGGGCGGCACATGCTTCGAAGTCCGCCTGCCTATCGAGTGGGGTGCCCGCCGGTAGGAGCCTGCTGCGGCGGTTCAGCGGGAAGATACACCCGCACTACCGTCCCCTCTCCGGGCATGCTGAAGACGCAAACATGCCCCCGGTGCAGGTCTACGATGCGTTTTGCGCCTGCCAGAACGGGCCGGTTCGAGAAAATCTCGGATGGGCCGGCTGGCTCGAATATTCGTGCCAGCGCGTTTGCATCCACCCCGCGTCCGGTGTCTTCCACGGTGAGCAAGACGTAGGGTCCCGGCGTTAGACCCGTGGCCCGCGTAATGCACCCCTCTTCGAGCCGAAGGTTTCTCGTCTCCAACGTTACGCGCCCTTCGTCCTCGATGGCGTCCAGAGCGTTCAAGGTCAAAGCCAACACCAACTCCTCGAGCAGGCCGCCGTCGCCGCGAACGGGCCATCCGTCGGGATTGACGCGCCGCCGGATGACGATTTGCGGCAACAAGTGGGGCTCTTCCTCGCGAAGGACGTTGCAGATGTGGGTATTCAGGCATACCGGCAAATGGGCGTGTTTATTCTCTTGTGCTTCCGGAAGCGCGAGGGGGCCGCTTTCGCTACGGGCGTACGGTGCTGCTGTATGCGTGCTTTGTTCGCGGCCTGTCGCATGATAGACAGCTGCGCTCACGGGTTGCCCTCCCCACGGCACCGCAGACCTCATGCATTTCTGGCATGCACCGAAATGTTCGAGGTTTGTGCCAGCCCTCTTCGTATGGTATGCGCACCGAGAGGTGTTGTCAATGGCGCCCACGGCGCGTGCCAGCGCGGGACATACCAGACCGGCCGGGAAGAACCATGAAATGTGACTCACAAGAAACAGGAGGGCTAGAGGCCCGATACCTGACTCCCCCAAAACAGGACACGTCTTCGGGAAGAAGGCACAGACATTCTCCGCGGATGAGGTCAATCCCGACGGGACTACAACGTGAGGCGCCCGGATGTGCCGGGCTTTCGGCCCTATGGGGCTATACACGCCCGCTGACCCGGCCCTTCAGACCGGGCCGGCATGTTTCGCACCCTTGGCGCTCCAGGGGGCTGCGCTATGGCCTGCCGTTGGCGCTAGAGAGGAAGTTTGACAACGCCGGAGTAGCCTGTCGAAGCATAGGCCGCCGACGTGCCAAAGCGGAGTTTCGAGGGTGTGCTCATTACGGGGACGATTTCCTCGAGCAGGCCCTCGCCGGAGCTGAAGTCGTACAGGGCGATGGCGTTGCCTCCGAGAACCACGTAGGCGCTCGAACCCCAAGCGTCCAGAAGGCTCCCCCAGTCCTTGGTCACCAAGACCGGATTGCCCAGCGCCAACGCACCGTCAGGCGAGACCGAGACCGCGTACAACTTCAGTCCTTCGGCATAGGTTTCCAGATACACCTTTGACCCGCGCCCGAGCATTTGGCTCGTGCCCTCCGACAGTTGAATCTCGTCGAGGGATTCAACCTCTTCCGCGCCATCCCAGTGCACGGTCCGCAAGTAGGATTGAAACTCTCCGCCTTCGAGCCACTGGTCGTCGCTCAACGCCAGCACGCCGTTTCCGGGCTCGTACTGGACGAAGATGCCCGGCACGTTCGCGCTCGGACCCGCCGATGGGGTTCCGGCCAAGTCAATAGACGTAACGAAATAGGCGCATTGCGGGTTGTCCGGCTCCTTCACTGGCTCGACCTCGACCGGTTCGCAGGTGGTCAGATACATTTTGGCGCCCGCCGCGTTGAGCGAGACGATGTTGTCAAATGCGAGGCCCGCCGTGCCCGCGAACACCCGGTCAGCAAGGTCAACCATGGCGAGCCCTTGATCCGCTGTGTCCGGGCCCAACACCGTATCGTAACTGTCGGCACGGCAGCGCAATACCAGCCTGTCTCCCAGAAGGAAGACCGCATCCGAGTGATATGAGGGGTAGAACGGCCGTCCAATAATGGCATCGGCCGTCGAGGCGTCGCGGTCGACTTCCGGGACCGGGCCATAGGGATACACCGGCCAATACCACCAGTAAAGCGGCTGGACCGGTACCTGGAGGGTGTCAAGTACCAGAGGCTGCGCCGGGTTCGAGCAGTCGACGATGGCCACCGTGTAGTAGGGCGACTCGACCCAGCTGGCCCCCACGAGAACAACCAAGTTCCCGTAGACCACCGTGTCCACCAGTTCGCCAATCTCGACTTCGACTTCAGCGCCGGATGCTTTCGTCAGTTCGGTGGGTCGAACGACCGTCTTCCCCGTGTCGTAGTGGGCAATCACTTCGGCGCCCACTTCCGGCGTTACCTCAAGAAAATCGGCGACATATTCGGCAAGCACGAGCCGGTTTGTGACGGACGGCGCGTCCAGGTTGCTCCCGTCAATCGTCACCAGCTGTTCCATCGTTATGCCGTAATAGTTGCCTTCGTAGTCGAAGGAACGAACCGCGGCGCCCGTGAGGTCGACGTGGCCGCGCACGGATAAGTCTTCGGGCGACCACGACACGAACTGAAGCCGTTCATACCCGCCCGAATCGTTCCAGCCGCTGAAGGGGACTATCAGAAGGTCATCAAACACCGAGAAAGCCTTGACATCGCTGTAAGCGCTGGACCAACTCCACGCCTCTCCGAACGAAACACGGTCAATGAGCGCCGGGCCGCCGGGGTCCGCCACGTCAAACAGACTCACGCACACGCGCTGGCCTTCGGTATCGTCCACGCCCAGCGCGATGAGCCGGTCGCCGCGCGGTTCAATATGCGTGGACCATCCGGGCACCTCCAGTTCACCCACGAGAGTGGGCGCGGCGGGATCCGACAGATCAACCACGAACAGCGGATCCTTGACTAGAAAAGTCACGATATAGGCTTTGGGCCCGTCAAACCGGGTAGCGAACACCGATTCGCCTGACGCGCGTTCCAGCTCAAGTTCCGCAAGCACCGTGAGATTGTCGGGGTCCGCGAGATTGATGGTCGTGAGAAAGACGCGCCGCTGGTCTTCCCAGGCGCCTGTCACGACGCGCAACGTCCCTTCCCACGCGTCCAGCTTGTAGCGGTCCGCCACGTATCCGCGCACATCCACCGAGCCGCGTACCTCCATCGTGCCTTCTGGGTCGCTGATATCCACGTAGGTGATCGTGGTCGGCTCCGAGGTCCACTGGGCCGAAGACGCCACGAAAATGGCTGTCGGCGTAGCCTGGATCACGTTGCCCGTTCCGCCAAACGAGACCTGGTCCGCCTGATAGATATTGTCCGCGTCTGCCACGTTAACGCTGGTCACCCACGAAGCGCTGGATTGGTCTTTCACGGCGACCACGCCGTCCCAATACCAGTCGAACTCGGCGCAGACCGCGTAGAGGACGTCGCCGACCAGCCGGCTGTCGACAAAATCGCCTTCCAGGGCAATGGAGGAAAGGAGTTTCGCGGATGCAGGCGCCGAAACATCGGCGATGAACAGCCGGCCCTGAACGGTATAGTTTATCGTGTTGCCGTCCGTTTCGTAGTTTGTTGCCTGGCCGACGAGGACATAGGCGCGGCCGTCGCGCACGTACAAGTCCCTTGGATACCCGTAAGTTGGAAGCTGGGCCAGGACTTCTTCGGTGTCCAAGTCGACCAGGGTCAGCCCCCGGTATTGATTCAATACGTAAAGAATGTTGGCATCTCGTCGGAAGACGTCGGGCTCGGTCACTTCGCGCGAGACATCTCCACCTTCTTGTCCTTCCCCGTCGGCTACGGCGTCTGGCGCCTCATCCCACCTCCACCATCCGTAGTTGCTTTGGCGCAGATCGGCGCTGGTGAACTGGTAACCGGTGTCTTCCGGCAGCACGAACGGACAGCCCACGGCTACCGCTAACACCACAAGAGCACAAGGGATTGAGAAGTATCGGCGCATGACCGTTCTCCTTGGTAAGCAGGGCTTCTTTCGGGCGGGCCTACAGGTTCAGATCGAGCCCTCGATCGCCCCATACTCAGCCTCAAACGATACACCCTTATGCTTATTCTACCACCAGGAACAGCCGCTATTACGGTTTCTTTCGCGGTAGAGATGACAGCCTTCGAGGCAACGTCGAAGAACTGGCAAGACGAGAAGACGGGGGTTCACAACGGGGAGCCTACGGAGAGCGCCGGCGGGCAACGACTGTCTGAGTTGCGTTGCCCCCGCCAGCCAAGGTCTCGTCGTGATTGATGGGGGCCGAGTGTTCCCGCCAGAAAAGGGGGCATGTTGGCTAAACCATTGCATTTGCTTGGGTTCATTGTGATCGGGAACGTTGAATTGCTTTCCGTTACGTGGTAAAGTACCCGTTTCTCGTAGGGGTAATGCTTGTCTTCTTGAGAAAGAGCAGATTGTTTCGGTGAATCCTGCGAGAGTTCTGGGATTCAGGAGTATCGAACGCGATGCCAACGTACACGTACGAGTGCCGCAATTGTCATCACACGGTGGATGTCTTTCACGCGATGACAAAGTCCCCCCGCGTGAAATGCCCGGCCTGCGGCAGTTTGCGCATGAAGCGGCTGCTTGGAACAGGCGCCGGGGTCATCTTTAAAGGTTCCGGCTTCTACGAAACGGACTACAAGAACGGGCGCACAAAAGGCAAGTCGACGGAAGAAAAACCTGCAAAGGGCGAAACTGCCTCCAAGAGCGAAAGCGCTTCGAAACCCGAGAGTGCGGGCAAGTCCGAATCCTCGGGGAAAAAGAAGCCGGATGGCGGGAAAGCGGCGTGAAACGCGCTCGAAATCTGCATACAGCTTTGTATTGCATAGGGTCACTCACTTGCCGGCGGCAGCGGTGAGTCGTTCCGGTCCTCTACGCGCGAGCGGCGTGGGTAGAGAATGCAGGGGGGGAGGATCGTTCTGTTTTTGCCGCAATCGCCGTGCAGACGGCAGCGAAAAGAGGTAAGAGCTGTGAACACCGCGGAAATCAAAGCATTAAACGACCGGTATATAATCAACACCTACGGCGAGCGGAAGCTTGCTTTCGTCAAAGGTTCGGGAACCCGCCTGTGGGATGCCGACGGCAAGGAATACCTCGATTTCTTCGCGGGAATCGCCGTGGTCAGCCTGGGCCATTGCCATCCTGCCGTCACGGAAGCCATTTGCCGCCAGGCGGGCACTCTTGTGCACGTGTCGAATCTGTACTACATCGAGCCGCAGGTCCGGTTGGCGCAGCTTCTCAGCGCGCACTCGTTCGCCGGCCGCTGGTTCTTCGCCAACTGCGGCGCCACGGCGAACGAATCGGCCATCAAACTTGCGCGGCGGTACTGGGCGGAACAGGGGACGCCCAAGCCCCATATCATCGCGGCCGAACATTCGTTTCACGGCCGCACGCTGGCCACCATCACCGCCACGGGCCAGAAGAAATACCAGGCAGGATTCGAGCCGATGATGCCCGGGTTCAGCCATGTTCCGTACGACGATGTGGCGGCTCTGGAAGAGGCCATCACCCCCGAAACCGGCGCCATCATCCTCGAGCCCATCCAAGGCGAAGGCGGCGTGCGCGTGCCCCGCGCGGACTATCTGCCCGCTGTCCGGCGTCTGTGTGACGACCGTGGACTGCTGCTGATCTTCGACGAGGTTCAGACCGGCATGGGGCGCACCGGAAAACTGTTTTGTCATGAGTACGCGGGCATAGCACCGGATATCATCACTGTCGCAAAGGCCTTGGGCAACGGTGTCCCTATAGGCGCCATGGGATGCACGGAAAAGGCGGCTTCGGGCTTTGCGCCGGGGATGCATGCCACGACGTTTGGCGGGAACCCCTTGTGCACGGCGGCCGCGCTCGCAACCCTCGAGGTGATGCTCGCAGACGGCTTTTTCGAGGGCGTGCAGGAAACCGGCGCGTATTTCATGAACGCGCTCGCGGAGCTGGCTGCCAAGCACCCGGTGATCAAGGAGGTCCGCGGAAAAGGGCTCATGATCGGCGTCGAGATGCGGGATGCGGTCGCGCCCGTGCTGGCCAGGATGCTCGAGGCCGGCATCGTGTGCGGCCCGGCGGGACCCAACGTCCTGCGTTTTGTGCCGCCGTTGATCGTTACCAGGAAGGACGTCGATCGCGTGGTTTCCGCCCTGGACGCAGTATTGGGAGAGGTCTGATGTTTACCGACTTTCTATCTCTGGCCGACCTGACAACCGCCAACATACTCGCATTGCTCGAGCTGGCCGATCTGCTCAAGGCCGATTTGAAAGCGGGCAAACGCGAGCATCCTCTGGAAGGCCAGACCCTCGCCATGATTTTCGAAAAACCCAGTCTGCGGACCCGCGTCACCTTCGAGACCGGCATAAGCCAGCTGGGTGGCCACGGGATCATGTTGGAAACGGGGCATATCCGCTTAGGAGAGCGGGAATCCGTGCCGGATGTGGCCCGCAACCTCGAACGCTGGGTGGACGGCATCGTGGCCCGGACGTTCAGTCATGAGACAGTGGAACAACTTGCGGCCTACGCACGGATACCCGTCATCAATGCGCTTACGGACAAGTTGCATCCCTGCCAGATCCTGGCCGACGCCCAGGCGCTTCGCGAACACAAAGGCGCGTTCGAGAATCTGAAACTCACGTTCGTGGGCGACGGCAACAACGTCTGCGCCTCGTGGTTCCATTTCGCGGCGCGGGTCCCTCTGAACGTAACGCTGGTCTGCCCGCCGGGGTACGAGGTCGATCAAGACATCTTCCGGCTCGCCCAACGCGAGGGCAAGGGCGAGGTGACGATAACTCACCAACTGGAGGAAGGCCTCGCGGGCGCCGACGCCGTGTATGCGGATGTGTGGGCCAGCATGGGGCAGGAAGCCGAGAGCGCCGAGCGCGCCAAAGCCTTCGCCGGCTACCAGGTGAGCGCGCGCGTCATGGGCATGGCCAAACCGGACGCCGTGTTCATGCATTGCCTGCCGGCTCATCGCGGCGAGGAAGTCACCAACGAGGTCATGGACAGCCCGCAATCGATCGTCTTTGACCAGGCAGAGAACCGTCTGCACGCGCAGAAGGCGGTCATGCTCACCCTTATGAAGAAAGACGCCCGTGGTCTGAATCGGAAACAGAAGCAACACGCCGGCGCGTAATGCGGCGGCGGTGTTCAGCAGGGAGTAAACGCTATGGCGGCGAAGATAAAGAAGATCGTTTTGGCGTATTCGGGCGGACTTGATACGTCGGTGATTCTCAAGTGGCTCCAGGAAGTCTACAAAGCCGACGTCGTCGCCTTCATCGCGGACATCGGGCAGGGCGAAGAAACCGCGCCGGCTGTCGCGAAGGCCAAGGCGACGGGCGCATGCAGTGTCCATTGCGAAGATTTGCGCGAGGAATTCGTGCGGGACTTCGTGTTCCCCGCGATGCGGGCGAATGCGCTCTACGAGGGGCGCTATATGCTGGGCACGAGTGTGGCGCGCCCGCTGATTGCAAAAGCCCAAATCGAGGTCCTGCGCAAGGAGAAGGCGGACGCCGTAGCTCACGGCGCGACGGGCAAGGGCAACGATCAGGTGCGGTTTGAACTGACCTACCTGGCATTGGAGCCGTCGGTCACGATTATCGCCCCCTGGCGCGACCCCAGATGGGAACTCACCAGCCGCACAAAAATGATAGAGTATGCCAAGACGCACGGCATCGAAGTTCCCGTGACGCTCAAGAAACCGTATTCGTGCGACCGCAACCTGCTCCATCTATCGTTCGAAGGCGGCATCCTCGAAGATCCGTGGGCTGAACCGCCGGCGGATATGTTCCAGCTGACCGTCGATCCCGCGGATGCTCCCGATGCGCCCACGTACGTCGAAGTCGCGTTCGAGGAAGGTACGCCGGTCGCCGTGGACGGCCAGGCGCTTTCGCCGGCCGCGCTGTTGGCCAAGCTCAACGCTGTCGCCGGCGCTAACGGCGTCGGCCGTGTGGATATGGTCGAGAACCGGTTCGTCGGCATGAAATCGCGCGGCGTGTACGAGACACCGGGGGGCACCGTGTTGTATGCTGCTCATCGGGCGGTGGAATCCATCACCATGGACCGCGAGGTGATGCTCCAGCGCGACCAGTTGTCGCCGAAGATCGCCCAGTTGATGTATAACGGATTCTGGTATTCGCCGGAGATGAAAGCCTTGACGGCCTTCATTGATGCGTCGCAACACAACGTGACCGGCACCGCGCGCATCAAGCTGTACAAAGGAAACTGCACGGTGGTTGGCCGGAAGGCGCCGAAATCGTTGTACGACGAGAAGATCTCGACCTTTGAGGAAGATCAGGGGGCCTATCAGCAGGCCGATGCGGGTGCGTTCATCCGGCTGAACGCCCTGCGGCTACGGGTTCGGAACAGGGCAGGATTGCTGTAGCAGCACGCGCACGAGGACACGCGGATGGCGAAGCTTTGGGGAGGCCGTTTTCAGGACCGGGCGGATGCGCTGGTCGAGGCGCTTGGCGAATCCGTGTCGTTTGACGCCCGTCTCGCCCCGTGGGACATCCGCGGAAGTATTGCCCACGCCCGTATGCTCGGCGAATGCAAGATCATCTCGAAGAGCGATGCCCGCAAAATCATTGCCGGTCTTGACGAGATCGCCAAGGAGGTCGCTGCGGGAACGTTTGTGTTCGATGCTTCGCTGGAGGATGTGCATACCAATATCGAGACCGCTCTGGTCCGGCGCATTGGAGACGCGGGCAAGCGGCTTCATACCGCGCGCAGCCGCAACGACCAGATTGCACTCGATGTCCGTCTCTGGATGCGCGACCAGATCGACGCCGTGCGGGAACTGGTGCGCGGGCTGCAGCGCGCGTTTTTGGACATGGGCGAGGCGCACCTCGAGATCATTCTGCCGGGATGCACGCATCTGCAGCATGCCCAGCCTGTGTTGCTGGCCCACCATCTTCTGGCCTACGTGGAAATGCTCGAACGGGACCAGGAGCGCTTCGGCCAGTTGTACAAGCGGGTCAACGTGCTGCCTCTGGGGTCGGCCGCCCTCGCGGGGACGTCCTACCCCATCGACCGCAAGATGGTGGCCCGCGAATTGGGGTTTGCGCGCATCTCGGGAAACAGCATGGATGCGGTGGCGGACCGCGACCATCTTATCGAGTTCTGCGCGAACGCCGCCATTTGCATGATGCACCTCTCGAGATGGTGTGAAGAGCTGACCCTCTGGTCCACTCCCGAGTATGGATTCATCGAGATCGGCGACGCGTTCACCACCGGCTCGAGCATCATGCCTCAAAAGAAGAATCCCGATGTCGCTGAGCTGGTGCGCGGCAAGACCGGCCGCGTCTATGGCGATCTGATGGCTCTCCTGACCGTCATTAAAGGCCTTCCCCTCACCTATAACCGCGACCTGCAAGAGGACAAAGAGCCGCTGTTCGATGCGTGCGACACCTTGCGGGTGTGCTTGTCCGTCCTGGCTCGCATGACGCCGTCCATAATCGTCCAGGGCGACCGTATGCGAGCGGCAGCCCAGGAAGGGTTCATGGAGGCGACAGATGTTGCCGACTACTTGGCCGAAAAAGGTGTTCCGTTCCGCGAGGCCCATGAAATTGTGGGGCGTATCGTGCGGTATTCCATTGACCACGACAAAAGGCTGCCGGAACTGTCTCTCAAGGAATATCAAGGTTTCTCTCCGGAGTTCCAGGGTGATATTCTGTCAAGGCTTACGCTGAACAGCATGGTGAGCCGCCGCTGTCACGCAGGGGGTACCGCGCCCGCGCGGGTTAGGGCGGCTTTACGTAAGGCGCGGCGTGTAATAGATGCTGGTAACGGGTAATTCCCGAGTATCTGGCAAACGCCGCAGCCGATTATGTGGTAAACTTAGAAATGCAGTCCTAAAACTGGGGATCACGCATGGCCGAACATTCCAAGATTCTGGTTGTGGATGACGAGGCGGTCATCCGCGAGCTAATGTGGGATATTCTTGCGGAAGAGGGCTATCCCGTCGAGGCAGTGTCTAATGGCCGGGCAGCATTGGACTTACTACAGAAATTCGATGATTTTGTCCTGCTTTTTACGGACATTATGATGCCCGAGATGGACGGCATCCAGCTGATCCGTGAAGCCCGCAAACTGAAGCCCACCCTGATCCCCATTGTCATGACCGGTTTCGCCACGCTTGAGACCGCCCGGGCAGCCGTTAAGGAAGGCGCTTACGATTACGTTCTTAAACCTTTCAGTCTCAGTGAGATAAAGCTGGCGGTCGCCAATGCCCTTGAACGATATCATCTGGCCAACGAGAACGCGCGTCTCCGTGAAGTGACGGAGTTGTTCACCTACAGCGAGCAAGTTGTCCGGTATCGTGATGAAGCGGCCTTGCTGGATTTCGTGCTCAAAGCCGCCTTGGAGCGTGTGGGTGCCAAGCGGGGCTCGATCATGCTCACCACCCGCGACGGGCGCGCCCTTGAAGTCGCTGCCAGCGTGGGACTGCCCGAAGAGGCGACCCGCGATTCGGTAAGCATCGGGAAAGGCATATCGGGGTGGGTCGCCCAGCATGCGTCGCCCCTTCTGGTTGAAGATATCGGCAAGGAACCTGAGATCAAGAGCAGGAGCCGCCATCTCAAAGATGCCTCATTTATCTCCGTGCCGCTGGAACGCAAAGCCCCCGTCGATGGCTGGCGGTATCCGGCGCCCGCCGGGAACGGTCCCCGGGTGCTCGCGGTGTTGAATGTCAGCAGCAAGGAAAACGGGCGCCAGTTCAACGAGGGAGACCTGAAAACCCTGAACGTTCTGGCCAATCACGCCTCGATTGCCATCGAAAACGTGCGCCTGATCAACGATATCGAACAATCGCACCTATCCACGCTCACCTCGATGGCGCTCCTGATTGAAGCAAAAGATCCCTATACCCACGGACACAGCCAGCGGGTGCGGGACCTGTCGGTGTTGGCCGCGCGGCGCCTCGGGCTGCCTCAACCCGAAATAGACCTGCTCAACCTCGGGGCAGGGCTGCATGATATCGGCAAGATCGGCGTCAACGACGGCATTCTCAACAAATGCGAGCCGCTCTCCGATCAGGAATGGGATATGATACGCCTCCATCCCATTATTGGATATGACGTGTTGGAACCCGTCCACTTCCTCACCAAAGGCCACCTCGCTCTTGTCCGTTATCATCACGAGCGCGTCGATGGTAACGGGTATCCCGATGGATTGGCCGGCGACCAGCTCCCTGAAATCGTGCGCATCCTGACCGTGGCAGACGCCTTCGATGCCATGTCGAGCAGCCGGGCGTACCGGCGCGGCATGCCGAGCGACCACATTGTTCAGGAATTACGGCGCTGCTCGAACGCTCAATTCGATGCCCGCATCGTCAATCTGTTCATCGACATGCTCCAGACGGGAGAGGTGAGTCTTACGGGCTGAGGTGTTCGAGCCGGTTTCCCCCAGATGCCGCCGCGTTCAGAAATTCCCCACAAGAGCCTCGGGTACGGCGCCTCGTTTGTCAGCCCGGCTGTTGACGTTCCGCTTCGCAAAGACTTGTTCGAGCGCGAAACCGCTGTAGAGTTCAATGACGAGCGGCGTCCACGAATTCGACAACAGCACATGAACGCCCCGCGCGCTCAATTCCCGGACAACCACCGCCAGTGCCCGCTGTTCTGCTTCTCCAAACCCCCCTTTTTGATAGGCCGTGAAGCTGGCCGTGGCTGAAACGGGGTCATACGGAGGGTCGAAATATATGAGATCTTCGGGTTGCGCGCGGTCCAGCGCCGATTCGAATGGCCGCGTCTCTATACAAGCATGCTGCAAGGCCCGGGACACCGCCAGAAGGTTGGCTTCGTCGCAGATTCGCGGGTCCTTGTAACGGCCCATCGGCACATTGAACTCGCCCCGGCTGTTCTCGCGGAAAAGACCGTTAAAACAGGTCCGGTTGAGGTAGATGATCCGCGCGGCCCTGGCAGCCAGCGATTCGGGCTTCGTTGCGCGCACGGCGTAGTAGTGTTCTTTGCAGTGGCACGCCTTATGTTCGCGCAACAGAGCGATGACCTGCTCCACATCGTGCTTCACCCCTTCGTAAGCGGCCACCAGGTTGGGATTGTTGTCTGAAAGGTACGCGGGTTCTTCGAGAGCGCCGTGCCGGTACAGTTCGAAAAACAACGCGCCGCCCCCCACAAATGGTTCGTGGTACCGGCCGAATCCTTCCAGGCGCTTGATACGCCCCATAAGTTCAGGAAGCAGTTGCCGCTTGCCGCCCGCCCATTTCAGAAAAGGTCCGGGCATTCTCATGGGGTCGGATGCCTGAACAAACGGGAGCTGCGTCTGTTCTCTCAGCGAGTCTCTGCGTCCGCTTTCACGCATCGCGGCTTCTCAGACGGATTTCCGCTCGGACGGCCGCCATCCGAACCAGGATTTCACCCGGTACCGCAGTATCATAAGAATCATTTCAAGCCCAAGAAAGAAGGCGCGGACCTTGCTGCCTGTAACCGACGATTCTCCGACGCGCTTGCGGTAGTTTACCGGGATTTCAATGAAGGGAAGGCCGTTGAGGATCGTGAGCAGCATGAGGTGCGGCCCGAACGCCGAGCCGCCAACGGCGAACTGCGGAGCAATCTTTTCATACGCCGCCCGGTGATAGAGCCGCATCGAGCAGCCCACGTCGGTCAGCAAGGTTGTATTGAACAGGAATTCCATCATCTTGCCGACCGCCCAGTTGCCCCACTTCAGGAAGAAGCCCATATTCGCGCCTTCCCACACCAGCTCCCGCTGGGTGCGCGTGCCGAACACAACGGGCACGTCATCCGAATACGCCAGCAGTTTCGCCACGTCGTGCCCCGAAAACGTCCCGTCGGGTTCGGAGATGATGAGCAGGTCCCCTTCCGCTTCGGACAGCCCTTTCTGAATGGCGTGGCCGTATCCCTGCTGCGTTTCGTATACGAGACGGGCCTTGGTCCGCGAGACTTCCTCGTCGGTGCCCTCGGCCGCGTTGTTGTTGACCACGACAACCTCATCCACGTATCCCGACGCGAAAAAATCCTCGATGGCCTCGCGAATCGAGTCCTTCTCGTTATACGTTGGAAAGATAACGGAAACTTTCTTGCCGTCCCACATAACCTGCTACCAATACGTGTACAGCATCGTTTCCGTCAACCAGCACTGGGCAGCCAGAAAACATACGGTGGCCGCCAGCGGACCGATGCTGCGGGTTTCGCGTCCGATGCGGTCGAGCAAGTGGGCCGCAGGGACAACCAAGAACGGGATGATATACATGGCGGACCGTTCGCCCTCGCCGCGGGCAAGGTAGAACAGGTCCAGGACCAACAACGTCAAGGCGAAGAGCAGGAAGAGCGTACGGGTATCCGGCTCGGGCTTCAGTAGACGGCGAAGAAACAGCACGGATACGGGAATTCCCGCAAAATACAGCCAGCACAGGGGATTGAGGAACTTCCAGGCCCACCACGGGAAACGGGGCGTGATGAGGTCGAGGTTCGCCTGATCGGTTTCGAATTGCTCTTTGCATATCCGAAAACAGGCGATGACGTCGAACCCGGACCACCACCTCACGGCGAAATGCGTCGCGATGAAGGCCGTCAGCATCAATGCCGCCGTTTGAAACACGGCCAGACGGCTTCCTCTCTGGAAGAGACGCCACAGGCCCACAAACGCGAAGAACGCTCCAATCGCAACCAGCGAGAATGACAGAAGCGACATCAACGCGTAGAGGAACCCTGCAGCCAGAGCATAAGGGATCGAGCGGCGGTGCAACGCGCGCCAGAACAAGAACAGCGTTGTGAGTGTAAAGGGCATGAACAAAATGTCCGCGCTGGTAGCCGTGAACAGCACGATCGTCGGAACCACCGCGTACAGGGTGCACGCCGTGCGAGCTACCCGAGGCCCCGCCATGTCCCTGGTCCAGAAGTACAGCGGAATGACCGCGGCCGCGCCGAAAAGAATCGTCGTGATGGCCAGAGGCAAGGGCGCCTGCGTGAACGTGACCATCGAGAACACCCAGAGCAGAGCCACCGGACCCGGCGGATGGACCTTCGAGTGCATCGACAGGTGCGGGTGCATCTTGATGTAGTCGCGGAAAAGGCCCTGGAGCGATGTGCCTTTCCCGATATCCACGATGTATTCTTTGTCGTGGCGTTCGTAGGGAGCGGCGATTCCTGAAGGGCCCTCGCGAACCATCGCGAGAGCGGCTGGGAACAAGATGGCGAACACCAACAATCCCGCGACAAAAACGCGGCCCGTCCTGGGTGACCAATTGTCTTCAAACCAGTCCCCTCGCCGCAGACGCCAGAACCACAATGCGAACCCTCCGAGAAACACCGCCGCGGCCGGGAGATGCCAAGGGAGCGACGCAAGGTCGAGCTCAGGACGCAGCAAACCGTAGAACGGCGTGGGATGATAGTAGATGCCCTCAAAGCCCAGGGCCCATACAGCCGCCGCGGCGAGAAGATACCACATGAGCCAGCGCACGTAGACGCCCACAAGACGCTGCGCCGCGTGTGTCTCAGAACCGTCTATGAGGAACCCCGCTGCCATGCGCCGTATTGTAATGGAGACGGGCATGCCAGTCCACTTTGCAAATGATGGAACCAAGACACGATATATGGGGATTAATGACCCGCGCCCCTCATCCGAAACCACTAGGGATTGTGGTAGAACCTTTGACTTGACAATATGTATGCTGTAATATTTTGAACGGCCTAGATATGGTAGAAAGATGAACGTCCCGCGAGACACCTCCTGGTACTACAATCTGGTTTGGCGCAGCACGGCTTCCGGAAGGCGGCTGCGCCGTGCGGTTGTTGTCTCTCTGTTTCTCCACGGCTTCATTCTCGTGGGCGTGTTCATCGTGTTTGCATTCCACGAGCCCCCGGAACCGATCCCCCTGTATCAGGTGCAGCTTCTGGACGATGCGCAGAATATCGATGCGGAACCTGTTGAAGAAGCGGTCGAGCAACCGGAGCCTCAACCGCCGCCGCCCGAGCCCGAACCGAAACCTGAGCCGCCCAAGGAGGAGCCCAAACCCGAACCGCCTCCCCCCGAACCCAAGCCTGAGCCCAAACCCGAACCAAAGCCCGAGCCCAAGCCCGAACCAAAGCCGGAGCCCAAGCCGGAACCAAAGCCTGAGCCCAAGCCCGAGCCCAAGCCCGAGCCCAAGCCCGAGCCAGCCCCGGAACGGCCCGCCGAGGAGGCCGTCAAGCCCGTGAAACCCAAAGAGACGGGTGTGACCATGGAGAATCCGCTCCCGTCCGAACTATCCTATTGGGCGCGGATGGTTCAACGGAAGGTGACTAACTACTGGACCGTCCCGGGCGGTATTCCCATCGATCTGCAGAACAACCAGGCAAAGATATCCTTCTGGGTCGACCGAAAGGGTAATCTCATTGGCCAACCGGAGATCGTTCAAGAGGCTAACGATCCCGCACTGGCCCAGTCCGGGTTGCGGGCGGTGCAGTTGTCTGCCCCGTTCCCGCAGTTGCCCGATACTTACAGCGAACCGGAAGTTCAAGTTGTCTACACGTTTACCCTTGTACGATAGGAGACGTATTGTGAGAAGTTGGTGTCTGACTGTTATCGTAGTGCTTTGTGCCCCTCTCGCCTTCGGTCAGGTTGAGATCGGCACCACGGGGCAAGCCGAGGGCCGCATCCCGATAGCCATCCCGGATTTCTGCACCGCCCCGGGCCAGGAAGCGCTCGGCAAGACCATGGCCAGCGTTCTGGCCTACGACCTTTATTTCTCGGGCATTTTCGGTATTGTGCCGCCCACCGCGTACCCTCCAAACTTCACCGGGTTCACGCGCGACCCCCAAACCATCGATTTCGATGCATGGCGCGGCACCAAGGCCGAGTTCCTCGTGCACGTGTACGTGGTGTCCGACGCGAACGCCCTCACCGCCGAATGCCGTCTTTTCGACGTGTTCTCCGGCGAGATGGTGAGCGGCAAGCGGCTTTCAACGCAGGGCGAAGAATGGCACCGGCTGGTCGCCCACCAGTTCGCTGACGAGATTGTGCGCCACCTGACCGGCGTGCCCGGGTGCGCCTCGTCGCGGATCTGCTTCAGTGGCGGCGCCACGGGCAAGAAAGAGATCTATATCGCCGACTACGACGGAGCCAGCGTGAAGCAGATTACCCAGCACGGCTCGATCTCGATCCTGCCCAAGTTCTCGCCCGACGGCCGCAGAATCGCGTATCTTTCGTACAAAGATCGCTACCCGTTCCTGTACGTTCTGGACCTCCAGACGGGCGAATCGCGGCCCTTGTCCAAGCAGGTAGGGCTCAACGTCGCCCCAGCCTGGTCCCCCGACGGCAACCAGCTTGCCATGGTCCAAAGCAAAGACGGCAACAACGAGATCTACCTGGTGAACGCCGACGGATCCAATCGGCGGCGCATTACCGATAACAGCGCCACCGACACATCGCCCACATTTGATCCGACGGGCACGAAAATCGCCTTCGTGAGCGAACGCGGAGGGGCGCCCCAGATCTATGTGATGAATGTCGATGGCTCCAACGTCAAGCGCCTGTCGTATCAGGGGGGGCGCGCATTCGACCCCGTATGGTCGCCGGACGGCGCCAAGATCGCCTTTGTGATCGAGAAACCCGGCGACGGTCCCGAGATCTACGTTATGAACGCAGACGGCACTGAGGCCAAGCGTCTGACGAACTCAGCCGGAAGCAACGAGTCGCCCACATGGTCGCCCGATTCGCGCCATGTAATGTTCGCATCGACACGGAGCGGACGCTGGGAACTCGGCGCCGTAAACGTTGAGACGGGCGAGGAGCAGCGCATCAGTATCAACGCCCAGTTGGCCTTTCAAGGGCCGACATGGGGACCCCGCAGACAGTAAGCTGCAACCTCGGAGCGCAGGTCCGCACGGCCCTGATTCTTT
This sequence comes from Candidatus Hydrogenedentota bacterium, assembly GCA_035416745.1. Classification (NCBI taxonomy): domain Bacteria; kingdom Pseudomonadati; phylum Candidatus Hydrogenedentota; species Candidatus Hydrogenedentota bacterium. The sequence continues at coordinate 218,091 of DAOLNV010000002.1, forward strand.
GTGACACATTGAAAACACGCGCCATTTGCGCGACACTACACCTACCATGGGCGAAAAAACCATCGTACAGAACCGCCGCGCGCGGCACGACTACCACATCCTCGAACACTACGAAACCGGTATCGCTCTCCAGGGCACCGAGGTCAAATCGATCCGCGCCGGCCAGATCACCCTCAAAGACAGCTACGCCGAGGTCGAAGGCGGCGAACTGTATCTCATAGGCGCGCACATCGCTCCTTACGAACAGGGCAACATCTACAACCATGACCCCGAACGGCGGCGCAAACTCCTCATGCACAAGCGCGAGATCATCCGCATCGGCCACACCATCGCCGAAAAAGGGTTCACGCTCGTGCCGCTCCGCGTCTATTTCAAAGACGGCCGCGCCAAAATCGAACTCGGACTCTGCCGCGGCAAACAGACCGTCGACAAACGCCAGACCATCCGCGATCGCGAACAATCCCGCGAAGTCGACCGCGCACTCAAGGATATGAAACGGAAGAAGTAGGCAGGAGCCGTCTACTCCGGTTTGGGACCGGCGTTACGTGTCCTTCAACAGGGGGCGGGGTTTCCACTCCGCCATTCTTCTTTGTCGCCTTCGCCGTGATTTGGCGATGGGACGTGCCTATATCCGATCGATAGCGTATCCAAGAAGAAGCGGGCCAGCTTGACCCCTTCAGAGTCGGCGCTTTGTCAGGCCGCATGGTCCCCGGGTTTCATCCGGGGCTATTCAAACTGGCCCCCCGCGGGGCCCGTTGGTGGAGACACCTGCATCGCGCTCCACCGTGTCCGTCTCGCCCGCTCCGTCCACAAGACCCGAACTCTTTACCGGGTGCCGCGCGCTATCCCAACCGTCCTATGGCTCACAGGATAGCCAAGGCTTCGGTAGTGACCCATTCATTCATGACGGCGCCCCTGCCCGTATTCGCGGTCAGGACGCTGGACGCTCACTGATCAGCGCATTCAGGTCGTAATGAGTATACGGCAGGTTACAAGCCGGTTGCTCCACGGTGCTGTTCGCGACCCACAGCTCCAGGGTGGCCGGTTTGAACAGAGCGTCGTGCATGTTGCTTTTCATGGCCACGCCGCGCGCCATCATGTCCAGTGCGATCTGCGGCGTAATCTGGCCGTACATCTTCTCAACCCGGTCAGCGAGGCACATGTACCGATTGCCGGCCGACATCAGTACTGCATCTTCAAACGGGCGCGGAAGGAGGTCTTGCTTCTCATTAGGCGCGACAAACGTTATGGTGTCGGGCTCCGCGGCTACGCCGAACGCACTGCCTCTGCCTTCGTCGGCTTTTGAATCACTCACGCAATAGTAATACTGGCACGTGCGCGGCGTTTCCAACATGATACGGCGAACGTCGTCGAGGGTCTCGGCCTGTTCGAGACAAAGGCGGACAAGAATCGTCATCGGCATGCCGTCCCACTCCCCCTCGCCTTTCCCGCCCATCTCACCGATGGCAATGCGTTTCGTGCTCATCCCTGTCACGCTTCCGATTGTGCCGGAGTATCCCACGTTGACGAAGGCATTCGCACCGTCAGGTTCCTGGATGATGACCAAGGCGTATTTGTCCAGTCCCGCGTCGCGCATGTAGTCCAACACGCGGCCGTGAAGGAGAGCGCCGTCGGCGGTAGCCTTGCCCCAGAAGGCAAACCCGCTGCAATGGAACAGCTCGGGGAAGATGGTGAAATCCTGGACCTCCTCCTCCGTCAGCCCCGTGGCTTCCGCCATGCCCCTGATCTCATCCTTAATCCCTTGGGGTATGAATGGGCTGGTACGCTCCCAGGCTTCCCGGATGGTGACGCTGTAGTCCTTTTCCTTCCATGCCAAGGTACCAATGATCTTGACCTGCTTGGCCCCCTCGAGGATTTCATTCTTCATCAGCGTGCCGTGCTGTACGCCCATGTCGTAATACGAGCCTTTGAGATGGAGCACGCGCGTCGTCCCGATCTGTTCGAGGTAGGCTGGGCCGTGCTCGGCAAGCAGTTTCCTCGGTGCTTCCGGAGCGATAACGGCGGGGAGCATGTCTTTCTCGTCACTCGTGCCGACAAGCCAATGGTCGGGCGGAAGCGTGCGCTCAACCGCGGACTCTTCGGCGGCGTTCAGTTTGGCCTCCGTCTTGGCGGCGGTTTCCGAGAGCACGCCGGGGACGGGGGATGCCGGCGCCTGTGCGGCCGGTTGCGTGTCTTCGGCAGCAGGCTCGGACGGAGACCCCTGCTCGGATTTCTGGGGACTGCAGCCCAAACAGAGGCCGAAGAAGAGCAACATCAGCAGAAAAAGACTGAAAAGGTTCCGCGTATGCATGGTAATCTCCTTGCAAAAAGTGCCGACCTGAACTTGACGCAGAGATCCGCGTCGTGATTTTCAGCACGGGTTTCGCCTCAACCCGTGTCGAGGCGTGCATCCCCAACCTCTTGACAGAAAAGATACTACGCTTGAACGACTTGCCTGTCAAAGAGCCGCGAAGGCCGTCAATGACTGCCGTGATATTCCCGCACCAGACCGGGCATTTCGCCCAAGCTGCTCATCATGTGATATAATGGCGTCTTGCACGCTCTGGTTCCTGTCGTCGAGCGCGCACGTCCCTTCGTGGGGGCGACAAGGTTTCGACGAGGGTGAGAGAAGCGTGTGCTGCGTGCCGAGGTTGATCGGTTGGCCTCGTTAAAAGCCGATCACGTTTCAACTGCCAACGAACCATTGGCAATGGCAGCTTAATGTTGCCCGTCTTACCACTGACCGCCTGCTAGGTGGCTAAGGCGACGACAGCGGGCCTCGTCCCCGGACGCCGGCGGAACGTTCGGACGGCGAGTAACGATTCCGTCTAGCGACCCGGAAAAGCCAGCCTGAGGCGTTCCCGGGCGGCGAATCCTCAAAGGACAGGCTACGCACGTAGACGCGCACGTGGAAGCGCCTTCGGACGCGGGTTCGATTCCCGCCGCCTCCACCATTTT
>DAOLNV010000003.1:0-22019 GCA_035416745.1 Candidatus Hydrogenedentota bacterium
GCATGGCGCAAGGATACCACTCGTGATTTTACGAGGCAATGGCGCGCCGGGCGGAGGGCGCGGGGCGGATTTTGACGTACCGTCACGCGATCGGTACCATAAACATGCCTTGTCGCAATGGAAAGGCGGGATGGAAACCGAATACCATGAATATTTCGCTCGGGATCAACACTGGTTTCGCGATCAACCGGTTTCCGCGTCCTGAAGACTGGATTCCGGTTGTATCCCAGGAACTTGGGCTGGACACGGTTCAGTTCACGGCGGACCTGTTGAACCCCTTTTTGCCGGATTCGTTGATTGAGCGGGATGTTGCGCGCATTCGGGAATTGTGCGGCCGCTCGGGTATTCGAGTGGAAACCGCTTTCACCTCGGCGTTTACGCGTGTGAACCATGTGCTGCACCCGGACTTGGAGATGCGGCGCGTCTGGCTGGGGTGGCTGAAGCGGTTCATCGACATCTCGGCGGCTCTTGGCGCGTCTGGGATGGGGAGCCACTTCGGCATCATGTCGGTGCACGACAATGCGGAGCCTGAGCTGCGTGAGGAGCGCATCGCGGGGGGCGTTGCGGCGTGGCGCGAGCTATCCGAACACGCGGCTTCGCGTGGCCTTGACTACGTGATGTTCGAGCCGATGTCGATTCCGCGCGAGGTGGGAGAAACGATAACCGCAACCCGCGGCATTCTTGACCGCTGCACGGAAGGTTTCGCGGTTCCCATGCGGTTGTGTCTGGATGTGGACCACGGTGATCTCGAGTCGTCTGAGCCACGAGACACGGACCCGCACGCCTGGATTCGCGCTTTTGCGGGGGAGATCGCGTGCATTCATGTCAAACAGAGCGTGCGTGACAAAGGGGGGCATTATCCGTTCACTCGGGAATTCAATGAGCAGGGCAAGATCGTGCCGGAGGAGATCATCGGCACCATGGCATCGGCAGGCATCGAGGATTGCACGCTCTTGCTCGAGATCTCGCATCGTGAGCGCTGGCCGGCGGAGTACCGCGTGCTCCATGATCTGAAGGCTTCGGTGGCCTACTGGAAGCGGGCGCTCGAAGCCGCCGCGGCGCGCAAGCAAGATGTGCCCGGCGGCGGGTTCGTATAGCGCGGGTAGAGACAAGGGGAAGGAATTGTGAATATCGTAATGCACAGTTACACGTTCAGGACCTATCCGCTCGAGGAAGCGTTTCGGGCGGCCCGCCAATTCGGATGGGGCGGGATTGAATTGCAGCCGTGCCATTTCAATCTGGAAAACATCGCTGCGGAGTTGCCCCGCTGCATAGAGGTGGGGAAATCCTACGGCGTACCGATCGTGTGCGTGGATTTCGGCGGTGATTTCATCAACGAGAATCCACAGGTGGTTGCAGAATCAGTCGCGGCTGTCGAGATGGTGATCGAGACGTGCGCGCGGTATGGCGTGCATCTCATAAACGGAGGCGTGGGCTCGTTGAGCGTGCACCCGACGGATTACGGTCAGAACGGTTCGGCGCTGGCGAAAGAGGCCCATTACGAGCGTGCCGCGGATGCTTTCCGGCACCTGGGACCTTTCGCGGGCGAGCGCGGTGTGCGGATTGTGTTCGAGATTCATATGAATACGATTCACGACACTGTTGCGTCGACGGTGAGGCTGCTCGACAAGATCGGCTGCGACAACGTGATGGCGAACCCCGATCCCGGCAACATGTTCAGCACGAGCACGGCCGAGCACGAGCCCGAAGCCCTCGATAAACTTGCCGGACGCGTAGGCTATTTTCACTTCAAGAACTGCTATCTTCACGCCGGACAGTACAGTTACAGCGTGAAACTGGCCGACGGGCACATCGACCTGAACCGGTACGTTCAAAAGCTGGTCGAGCTTGGGTATGATGACAACGTATGTGTGGAATACTGCGGCGCGGGTGACCCCCACGCCGCCGCGGAAGAGGATATCAAGTACCTGCGGGCATGCCTCAGCAGAGCCTGCAAGGGCTGAAGGCACCGTGTGACGCCGGTCGTGGGGAATATCGGCGGCAAAGTGAGACAACGGGAGGAGAGGACACCCATGAAAGTGACGATATGCCGACTCGGACTGTTCTTGATGCTCGCGATATTCATCGCGGCCGGCTGCGGCGAGAAGCAGCAAGCCGGCATTGAAGCTCCACCGGAACGCCTGCCGGAGACCGCGACGCCTCCGGCCGAAGTCGCGGCGCCTGAAGCGGCGCCTGCTCCCGAAGCGAACGTGTCCGAGGCGACCATCTATCGTACAAAGTGGGGTGTACCACACATTTATTCGGATTCCCTGGAGGCCGCCATGTACGCGTTCGGATATGCGCAGTCCGAGGATCGTCTAGAGGACATTTTCAGAAATGCGCGCATGGCGTTGGGCCGCATGTCGGAAGCGTTCGGAGAAGAGCACAGCGAGCTTGACTATATGCTGCGGGTATTCCAGAACCCGGAGGTATCTCAGCGGGCGTATGAACACGGTCCGGAACGCATTCGCATGATCTGCGACGCCTATATGGCAGGCATTGAGGCTTACGCCGCGGAGCATCCGGAACGGGTTCCCGAGTACGCTTTAGAACTGGAACCGTGGCACTGCATCGCCATAGGCCGCACCATGATTCTGCAATGGCCGTTAGGGACCATTCAGGACGACTTGAGTAACCGCAAACAGAACCCCGGGCGCGGGTCGAACGGATGGGCTATTTCCCCGAGCCGCTCGGCGGACAAGTGCGCCATCATCCTCACCGACCCGCACCTGACGTGGCGGGATATTCAAGTGTTTTACGAAGCGCGGATCAAAGCCGAAGAGATCGATATAAATGGCCATTTCATTGTGGGCGCTCCGATGTTGGGACTGGGCCATAACGCCAACGTTGGCTGGGCATGCACTACCGGGGGACCGGACACATCCGATGTGTATGAATTGAAAGTCAACCCGGAGAACCCGCTCCAGTACGAACTCGACGGCGAATGGAAACAGGCCGAGCTCCAGATGATCCAATTTGACGTGAAAGGCGCGGAGCCTTTCCAGCGGCCTGCCGTTTACACGGAGTGGGGTCCTTACGTGACCGAGCCGGAAAACGGCGTTGGGTATGCGGGAGCGACGCCCTATATGACCTCCGAGGGATTGCTCGACCAGATGTATCACATGTGCACGGCGCAGAGTTGCGAGGATTTCTACGCCGCGCTGGGCATGAACGAGTTCATGGAACAGAATCTGATCTTCGGGGACACGCAGGGCAACATTCAGTACGTGCGGACGGGCCGTACGCCCATCCGTCCCGACGGGTACACCTGGTCGGCGCCGGTGCCGGGCAATACCACGGCCACAAGATGGCTGGGCATTACCGACATTGCCGACCTGGTCCAGGTGAAGAATCCCCCATGCGGCTATATGCAAAACTGCAACATAAGTCCGGCGTTAATGTTTCCGCACTCGCCGATGACGCCGGACAAGTATCCGGATTACATCTTCAATGTTTCCTGGGACTCGATGAATCCGCGCGGAAAACGGGCACTGCAACTTCTTGGCGCGGACGATTCGGTCACCGAGGAAGATGCGATCGCGATTGCGATGCAGGTTTACGATCTTCTGGCGGAGCCGTGGCAGAAGGCACTCAAGGCGGCGGTGGACGCTGCGGGCCAGGAATACATGGCAGATCCGGATTACAAGACCGCGGTTGATTCCATGCTGGCGTGGGACGGGAATTTCCGGGCCGAGAGCAAAGGCGCGCCGATCATGAAATTCTGGCGGCTTCGTTGCGAGAGTGCGGTAGACGTGCAGGCCATTGCCGAGGGCAGGGAGCTGTCGCCCGCGGATTTGGCTTCTCTCGCCAGCCTGTTGAAGGAGACCGTGGCGGAATTGAAGCAACAATATGGGACGATCGACCTTGCCTATGGCGATATTCACGTGCTGGGCCGGGGCGATATCTACGTGGGGTGCGGCAGCGCGGACTTTGGCGGCGGCCCCAACAAGAGCAACAAGACCGAGACCCTGCGCGATGTTTCATTCCGCGAGAGTGACGAGATGCCGGGCAAGTACGTGGCGCAAAATGGCTCGGTGGCCATGATGCTCATGTTCATGCACCCGGACGGCGTCAAATCGTTCAGCGTGGTGCCGTGGGGGAATAGCAACGACCCGAAATCGCCGCACTACATGGACCAGGGCCGTGAATTGTACAGCCAGTTGAGATTCAAGGAGACATGCTTCAAGAAGGAGGACCTTCTGAAGAACGTCGAGTCCGAGAAGGTGGTAACATATCCGTGACGGCATCCGAGCAGGTAGAGAATCAGCAACCGCAAGTGCAGGGGCGTGAAGCACTGGCCCGGGTGATTCGCGAATTCTACGATGTGGGTTTCGTTGAGTTGCCTGTGCCGGTGCCGCTGGCGCACCAGCGCCGCCATCGAAAGCTTATGGTGACGACCGGCGCGGGCAAGTTCCTGATCAAGACATACAAACGGGACCCTTACGTATTGGATGCCCTGCGTTTTCAGCACCGGTTATCGCAACATCTCGATGATAACGGGCTGCCTGTAGCGCGCATCCTGGCGTCGCGGAATGGCAAGAAGATCGTGGAAGGCGACGATTGGGCGTTGGAACTGCAGGAGTTCGTCGATGGCACACCTATGGAGGTGACTTCCGAGACGCTGGCTATATCGGCGCATGCCCTCGGGCAGATGCACAACGCATGCCGCGATTTTCCGCGACCGGAACGGGATGCCCGGATGTGGCGGTTCAGCGAGGTGCCCCGAACGCTGTTCGCGCAGCTCTTCGAAATGGCCAAAGCCACGGGCAAAGAAGACAAAGTTACCGAGGAGTGCAATCAAATCGCCCTGTTTCTGCGCGACGCCGCCCAGGAATTGAGTTTCGAAGCGCGGAACCGGTTTGAAACAGGGCTCATTCACGGCGACTGGCACGGAGGCAATCTGATATTCAAGGAAGGACGGCTGCAGGCAATCGTGGACCTGGAGTTCGCGGGCGACGGATGCTTTCTGGAAGACCTGGCATACGGCGTCTCGAACCTGTGCGTCCGCACGACCATGAAACCCGAACGTCTGGCCAAGCGCACCGATATCATGCTCACCAATTACCAGAAGCACCGGAATATCTCGCCGTATGAACAAGTGGCCCTGTATTACGCAGTGGGCGTGAAACACGTAGCGACGGTTTCGTATCAGGCGCTGCAGACCAACGGCGTGGTGGCGGGTTACTCGGCGCGGTCGTGGATGGAGCGCCTGGCCAACCAATGCAAGTGGCTTTCCGAGCGGGCGCACGGCGTCCGGTGGGGATAGTATCTGGCGCAAATCGGGGACACGCAGCCGCGCCGGGGACGGCGCTTGGCACATGTCCCCGGTTTCAACATGTGCATCACTTTTCTCGCGGCCCGGATTGTTCCGAACCGCCTGTTCCCGGCTGCGCGTTCTCTTTCTGTTTGTCGCGCTCTTTCAACAGCGTTACGAGCTTTTCCGGATGGTCTGTCTGGATGCCGTCTGTATTCCACGCGAAAGCCTGTTCCCAGCAGGACGGGTCACTCTCATCGGCGATTACGATGGCGCCCGCCTCGTGACAGCGCTTCACGAAGGTCTCCGAATGGTGCTTCCAGACCGAGGCAACAATTCTCGGGCGAAGGTCGTCGAGAACCTGCTGGAGGTTCGTTTCGGGTCCCGGGTCGGGCATAATGATACACTCAGGGCAGGCCTCGCGGATTTTCTCGAGCTTCCACGGCGGCGCGTACCATAACACGTGGCGTTCCATGCCGTAATCTTTGACCAGCTTCAACAGGGCTTCCCAGGAACCCTCTTTGAAGTCCATGTAGATGCCCATTTTGCCTTTGCACAGCGCGAGGATCTCGTTGAGCGTGGGGATGCGCGTGCCCACCCAATCGGGGCCCACCCGCGCGCCGATGTCGAACGCCTTCAATTCGGCCAGGCTGAAATCGGCCACGCGGCCTTTGGCTCCCTCGGCGTAAGAATCGATAGTGCTGTTGTGCACGCTGACGAAATGCCCGTCTTTGGTTTCCCGTGCGTCAACCTCGACGAAATCGACGCCGAGCTCGATGGCTTTCTGGTAGGCGGGCAGCGAGTTTTCGGGAATGCCTTCATGCGCCCCGCGGTGCGCGACTACGTACACCCCGCCGTGACGGGGCGGGGGGAGGACGGGTTTGGCGGAGTCCGCCCCTGCGAAGGCAGTAAAGGCCACGACACACAAGGCAAGCATCGCGCTTATCCGCATTTCGTCACCCTCCATGTGGTTCTCAGACGCGCTGCATCTGCGGCAGCGCGAGAATATCAAGCAGACCCGCAATGGTCGGCTCGGGGGAAACGTAGTCCGCAACGGCCTTGATTTCCGCATGTGCGTTCGCGGGACATGCGAAGAAGCCTACCGCTTCGCGGAGGGGCAGATCGCCCACGGTGTCGCCAACCCCGGCGACCTCGCCCCGGCTCACGCCCAGCTCTTCGAGAAGGGCCCGCAACGTGCTTCCTTTGTCGACGCCCGCCAGCGAAATGTTCAGGTAATAGTGGGAACAGTTAATGATCAGGTCGGGGCCATGCTTGCGCGCAAATTGCTCGACACGCGGCTGCATCTCGCGCAGGATTGCGGGCTCCTTCGAAAACACCGACAGCTGGGCTTCCTTGCCGAATTGCATTACTGCTTCGGGATGTGACCGCAAGAGTTCGGTTTCGATGAAATTGCGGACGGCGCGCAGACCCTGGATTTTCTCGGGCGTCACGCCGGGACCGACCCGCGCCCAGTTGTCGTGAAGCGAATACAATACCGCCCCGTTCTCGCAAATCACCGGTGCGCGGATATCAAGGAGTTTCATCAACACCTCTGCGTAGGGCTGGGGACGCCCTGTGCAGAGGGTCAGGGGCGCCAGACTGCTCTCGCCTGCTGACGCGGCCCGTGACAGCCGCGCAAATTCGAAGAACAGGTCCAGATCCCATGGGATGGACTCCTCGGGGCTGACGCACCCGTCCAAATCGGTGATGATCCACTTAACGGACATGTGATCACGGCCTCATCTTGTTGCGATGGTCCCGGTAGCGCGCCGGTGAATGCAGTGTTATGGGCGAATCAGACCGGTTTTGTCAACCCGGCCGCGAAATTGACGCCGCCGACACAAGGGGCCGGGTGGTCCGTTTTGGCGGTCACTCAGGCGCGAATTCTTCCCCGCAAAAAACAAAACCGGACCCCCTCATTTCCGGGAACCCGGCCTCAATGCTTGCGATGGCGGAATAGATGCTTAGTAGCGGGAACGGCGGTCTTCTTTCGGACGCGCTTCGTTGACTTTCAGGGCGCGTCCCTGCATATCGGCGCCGTTCATGGCTTCGATGGCGGCTTTGGCTTCGCTGCCATTCGGCATCTCGACGAACCCGAATCCGCGGGAGCGGTTTTCGACGCGGTCGAAAACCACCCGTGCCGCGCTCACGGTGCCATACGGCTCGAAGGCCTGGCGCAGTTGGTCATCGGTTGTCGTGTACGACAGATTTCCCACATAGATGTTCATCAAGGCTTCCTTTCTTACATTGAGACTTGTCCGGATGGTCGTAGCAGAGACAGAAGGCAGATCAGCCCTGATGCATGCAGTCGGAAATCGCCAACACGCGGAGGGATATGAAATCTTGCTCGACTTGGTCTACTATCCACGAACTCCGAAACCCACGCTGTTACCGGCATTAGGATACCATACAACGGCTTCTTTGCCAAGGGGGAAGTGACTTTTGTTATATTTACGGCTCAACGGTCCTGAAAAGGCAATCGCTACGGATGGAAAGGGTTCAACAATGATAGCCCGTCTGGTGGTCATGTTTGCGGGAGGCCTGCTCGTGCTTTCCCTGCCGGTGTGGGGTGCGGTGTCGCCGTTTGACGTGGGGAGCCGCTCGCAGTTGTTTGTAGACACGGTGCTGGTGGATGACTCGGATAACGTGGCGTTCACGTTACACCCGGCACGCGAGCACCCCGAGAATCCGATCTTGAAAGCCGATCAGCCGTGGGAAGGCTGGAGGGTCGAGATTTTCGGGAACGTGATCTATGACGAGCAGGAAAAGCTCTTCAAGATGTGGTACTACGCCGAGGAGGAGGAGGGTTTTCCCGCCTTGGGCATGTATTACGCGACAAGCCAGGATGGGGTGCACTGGGATAAACCGCTCATCGGCGAAGTCAAGTCGCCAAAACATGCTCAGCACAACGTCATTGCCGATGGCATTTTGTTGCCGTCGGTCATCAAGGACGTCAAAGACCCCGACCCGGCACGCCGGTACAAGATGATCGGTTACGATTACGGCGCCAAGGGCCGGGGCTATGGGTATCATACGTGGATCTCGCCGGACGGTATCCATTGGAACCCGTTCAGCGAGACGCCCATTGCACCGGGCGCGGACGTTATCACCGGGTACTTCGACGAAGGCCGCGGGCAATATGTCGCCTTCCCGAAGATTGCCCACAATGTGCGGGGATTTGACCGGCGCGTGTTCTGGCTGACGACGAGTGCCGATTTCGTGACGTGGTCGGAGCCGCAACTGGTCTTCACGCCGGACCTCCGGGACGACGCGGGCTGCCTGGCGCGCATCGAGGAGGTGCGGCCGGTCCTGGACGTGCCGGATGAGCCGGCGCTTATCCGGACCGAGTTCTACGGCATCGGGGCGTATCCGGCGGAGTCGTGCACACTTGCCTTCGTCTGGATGTTTACGGTCAGCAATAATGCGCGCTACGGCAACCAGGAAGGCCCCGGCGAATTGCAGTTGGCTTCTTCGCGCGACCTTGTCAATTGGGAACGCCCGTTCCGCCAGCCTTGCGTCCCACGGGGCAAGACGGGCGAGTGGGACTGCGGCTTCTTTGGAACCCAGTCGCGCGCCCTTCGGGTGGGGGATGAGGTCTGGTTGTATTACGGGGGTTCGAACTACACCCACGGCACGCCGTGCCTGTACCGCGCGGAAGGCACGGGGCGGAAAACGCAGTACACCGGCTCGCTCGGCCTGGCCATCTGGCAGCTGGACCGGTTCGTGTCCGTCGATGCACCGGCGGAAGGCGGGAGCCTGACCACGGTTCCGGTCGTATTTGCGGGCGGGCGCATGGAGGTCAACGCACGGGTATCGGGGTCTCTGAAGGTGGCGCTGTGCGATGCCTCGGGGAAGCCGTATCCTGGTTTCGAAGCGTCTGACGAGGTACAGGGCGACAACCTCCGTCATGCCGTTGTCTGGGGCGGCAGTGGCGATGTGTCGTCTCTCCAAGGCAAACCAGTTGTGGTGCGGTTCACGATGCGCGACGCGGAGCTGTTCGCGTTTGCGTTTCGGGAGTAGCAGCACCGCAGCTTGCACATTTGCCGGGCCCGCAAACGGTGTTGGATCCGCCTTCGGGATTCGAGAGATGCGCCGCCCGGGTCTCATGTTGCCGCTGGTGCGCTGCCTTGATCCGTGCGGGATTGCAGCGGAGAATGGAATTGCTGCGGGTTTTCCCTGTCGCCGGTGTTGGATGGGTTTGCCCAGTTTGGCAGAGGCTTCCGGGAATGTCTTGGTAGTAGGGACAGAATAAAATGAAGGTTGAAGACGATATTGCCGGCCACGCGGCGCTGATACGGCCTACGGTTGCGTTGGAAACGGCTTTTCTCGAAGCCGCGTGGGAATATCGCAACGTGGAGGAAGAACTTGACCCGGGGTTTCCGGTCTATTGGACGTCGCCGTTCGACGCATACGTGGGGCAGCTCGAGGCTCTGGTTAGCGGGAAGCACATGCCCGTTTCGATGGTTCCGGCGGACACATTCTGGCTGGTGAGTCCCGAGATGCGGTTTCTCGGGATGAGCCGTTTACGCCACCGGCTGACCCGGCAGCTTCGTATCGAAGGAGGCCACATTGGCTACACTATCCGGCCTTCGGAGCGGCGCAAAGGTTACGGCACCCGATTGTGCGCCCTCACGGTTGAGGAAGCTCGCAAAACCGGGCGTTTCAAGCGCCTTCTCATCACGTGCGATACCAACAATACCGGTTCGGCCCGCATCATCGAGAAGAACGGCGGGGTGTTGGAGAATTACGTTGTGTCGCCCCGGGGAGGCTACCAGGTCTCGAGGTACTGGGTGACCTTGTAGAAGACGGCGGCCATACACCTTTCGCGCCATTGTTACCCGCTTGCGCCCGCGTCGCGCCGCCGTCAGTCAAAAATCAATGGCGCTTAAGCCCGGGATGGACGACTCCAGCGGGATGGTCTCGATACTGGTGGCGCCGAGCTTGGCCAGCTCGTAGCGCACCTTGGGAAGGGGCAGGTCGAGGCTGTCAGTCTTCATCTCGATGCTGTATTCGGTGTAGTTCACCCCTTCGTTAACCGTGGGCTCTTCGCCGAACAGGTGATTCTCGCGAAGGTACCCGAGAATCTTGTCCGAGTCTTGCTTCCTGGTATTGAACGTGAGCAGGACCTTGTCTTCGGCGTAAATGGACCCGTACAGGTTGAGAAGGAACATGCGGGCGATGTCGTATTTCGCAGGAGCGCCGCGCAAAGCCGGACTGGCCCAGATGCCCGCCTCCGAAGTCATGATCTCATCGAGGATGCACAGGCCGTAGCTTTGGATGGCGCCGCCCGTCTGCGTGGTCTCAAGGCCGAAATCCACGGACTTGTTCTTGACCTTGGCCTCCGTTTTGCCCCAGGTTTCGTAAATGACGATGCCGCTCTTGATGCGCGGCGGGGTCTTGAATTTCTGGACGGAGAAGTCTTTGTGCGATTCCCCGAACCCCAGAGCGTTCGCCTTGTTCTGGAACCATTCGAGCGCCAGATACGGCATCTCCGAGACCATGGTGACCACCGGTTTGGTTGACAAGAGGTTTTTCAGCCACACGTCGCCCCGGCCGGCGTTTTCTTCGGTGCTGATGATAACGATGCGCACTTTTCCACGCTCAAGCGACAGCACCTTTTTCAGCGCTATGTCCTGGCCGTATTCGTACTTAAGTTCCAGCGTGCGCTCGCGGACCCAGTCGTCGCCGCCGATGGCGATGTCTATTTCGCCCACGGCGAGCTGGGAGCCGAACTCCTGGGGCCGGCCGTCCCATCCCACGAGAAAGACGGTCAGTGGGAAGGTGCTTGGTCCGCCCCTATCGTATCCGCGGGTTGGAAATCCCGCACGTTTGAGCAACTCGACGAGACTCCCGCCGCGGCTGGGGTCTGCCAAAGACCCGGCCGGAAGACCTACGATCAACTGTGTTTCTCTCATGACGCGCCTCTATCCTATTGATAATTGCAGTCTTGTGGAGGAAGAGAATCTCTTTATACGCGTTTGACCCTGTCGAGATCAAGGCAGCAGAGGCTTTCTTGAACAAACCCTTGCCGGCCGGTACTCTGGAGACACCTTGAACATGCGCATTCAGCCGGGACGCTGTCCGGGACATGGTGTGCGCGCATCGTACGGCCTGACGTCTTTAGCGCAAATATGCGCAGTGGGGCCGGAAGAAACTCGCGGGCCGGGCCGGGAGCGTCCGGGTTACAGCACTGAAAGCCGGACAGGGAAGAGCGATGAAACACGACATTCGGAAGCATGTAGAATCTCGGCGCGCATTCATTCAGAGCGTTGGGCTCGCGGCCGCGGCGGCAGGATGCGTGGGCGCGCGGCGTGTCGAGGCTCAAACGGCCGCCGTGCATGAGGGCACCGCAGAAACCGGCGGACAGCCCAATATCCTGTTCATTTTCACTGATCAGCAGCGCTGGGATACCGTGTCGGCGTACGGCGACAATATGGGTCGCGCACTAGACCTTTCGCCGAACCTGGACGCGATGGCGGCCGAGGGCGTGCTGTTCGAGAATGCTTTTTCGTGCCAGCCGGTATGCGGACCCACGCGGGCGTGTCTGCAAACGGGGCTATTTGCCACCGAGACAGGGTGCTGGCGCAACGGCATTGCGCTGCCTCTGGATGCCGTGACCTTGCCCCGGCTGCTGCGTCCGGCGGGTTACGAGGCCGGATACATTGGCAAGTGGCATCTTGCGTCCACTCCGCCGAAAACCGTCCATCACGACAAGCCCGTTCCGCCCGAGTATCGGGGGGGATACGAGGACTACTGGCTGGCCTCGGATGTGCTCGAGTACACCTCGCACAGCTACGATGGGCACATGTTTGACCGAGACGGGAAGAGTGTTGAGTTTCCGAAGAACCGCTACCGGGTCGACGCGGTGACGGATTTCGCGGTCGACTACCTGCGGAGCCGGAAGAGAGACAAACCCTTCTTTCTATTTCTCTCGTATATCGAGCCGCACCATCAGAACGACCACAAGCATTTCGAGGGGCCTGCGGGGTCGAAGGAGAAATACAGGGAGTACCCCGTTCCGGGCGACCTCGAGGGAGTCGATGGCGACTGGAAAGAGGAGCTTCCCGATTACCTGGGGTGCTGCGGGAGTCTCGACGGCGCGGTGGGCCGGTTGCGCGGCGAACTGCAGGCCCTGGGCGTCGCCGGGAACACGCTCGTCATCTACACGAGCGACCACGCGTGTCATTTTCGTACCAGGAACAGCGAGTACAAGAGGTCGTGCCACGAAAGTTCGATACATGTGCCGATGATTATGTGCGGCCCGGGGTTCATGGGCGGCAAACGCGTGCGGGAGCTCGTCAGCCTCATCGATGTGCCGCCCACGGTTGTAACGGCCGGGGGCGCCGAACCGCCCGCTCAGATGCAGGGGCATGCGCTCCAGCCGCTGGTAGCGGGAACTGCCAGGGACTGGCAGGACGACGTATTTGTTCAGATCAGCGAGAGCCAGACCGGCCGGGCCATCCGTACAAACCGCTGGAAGTACGCGGTGCGGGCGCCGGGCAAGTATGACAACCAGACCGGCG
Source organism: Candidatus Hydrogenedentota bacterium (assembly GCA_035416745.1). Classification (NCBI taxonomy): domain Bacteria; kingdom Pseudomonadati; phylum Candidatus Hydrogenedentota; species Candidatus Hydrogenedentota bacterium. The sequence goes on from DAOLNV010000003.1 coordinate 12,778, forward strand.
GGTCATCGGACCTGTACGCGGAGGATTTCCTCTACGATCTCGAGGCGGACTCTCATGAGTGCACCAATCTGGTTCGCGAGCCTGCTTTCGCCGGTGTGCGCGAAGAAATGAAGGGGCGTCTGTTGAAGCGTATGGCCCAGGCCCATGAAAAGACTCCCGAGATCGCGCCCGCCCCAATCGCCAGATAGGAAAGTCCTTGCTGGAGGGATCTTATTGTCTCCATAACAACAAGAACGAACTCACACGGAGACACAGGGAACACGAAGATCGAATCGGCCGAAACAGAATAAGATGGGAAGCATCATTGTGGATTGCGTGGTGGCGCTTCATCAAGAGACGGGTCCCGGGCTGTTGGAAACAGTGTACGAAGCGGTGCTTGCATGCGATTTGGAAGCCCGGGGTCTGCGCGTGGCACGTCGCGTTCCCATCCCCATCGAGCTTCGCGGGCTCCGGTTCGACGAAGGGTTTCGTGCAAACCTCGTCGTGGAGGATAACCGTTCTTGTGGAACTCAAATCCGTGGAGAAGGTCACGAAGGCGCGCCATAAGCATGTGTTGACCTATCTGCGGTTGACGGGTATCAGACTCGGCTATCTACTCAACTTCGGCGAGGCGTTGATGAGGGACGGCATTTCCCGCATCATAGACGGAGACGTTGAGGGAATTTCGCTTCGCCGCGGGCTCCATTTCTTCCGCGTCCTTTGTGCCTCTGTGTGAGTTTCTCCAATTGTTGTGTTATCCGGCGGTCTGGGTGCCCGTTTTTCGTTGCTTTCAGGCGTGTTTTTGTGTTATGACACCCGGGAATTCGCGAGCCTTCGGAGACCAATCCCCATGACATTGACGGGCGCTGAACGTATCGCCAATATCCTCCGGCGGAAACCGGTGGACCGCATCGGCCTTTTCGAGCATTTCTGGGGAGATACACAGAAGAAGTGGACCCGCGAAGGCCATTTGAAGGAGGGCGAATCCCTCGCCGACCATTTTGATTTCGACATTGAAACCGGCGGCTGGTTCAATATGACCGCTGACTTGGATTTCGAGCCTGTTGTGGTGGAGGAGACCCAGGACACGATTCTCACGCGCGACGGCAACGGGGCGCTGTTGCGCCGCCACAAACACCACGACGCCACTCCCGAACACGTCGATTTTCTGGTTAAAGATCGTACCGGCTGGGAGGCACATATCAAACCGTTGTTGAAACCGGACGTGCGGCGCACCGATTTTACCGCGTATCGCGAGGCCAAACGCCACGCCGCTGAGAAACAACGCTTCTTCTGCTGGGGCGGTACCAATGTGTTCGAACTCATGCATCCCGTGTGCGGACATCAATACATGCTCATGGGCATGGCGGTAGACCCCGACTGGGTGAAAGACATGGTCGGGACGTTCGCGGACCTGGTCATCGCCATGATGGAAATACTCTTCGGTGCGGAGGGCTGGCCCGATGGCGTCTGGTTTTACGAGGACATGGGGTTCAAGGGACGGCCATTTATGTCGGCGGACATGTACCGCGAAATCATTCAGCCCGGGCATAAGAAGACCATTGATTTCATCAAGAGCCGGGGCGTGCCGGTCATCATGCACTCCTGCGGATATGTCGAGCCGCTGGTGCCGGGAATGATCGAAGCGGGCATCGATTGCCTGCAAGTCATTGAAGTCAAGGCGGGCATGGACCTTGTCAAGCTTTACAGGGATTTCGGCGATCGGTTATCCTTCATGGGGGGGATGGATGTTCGCGTTCTCTACGCGAACGACACGTCCCGGATCGATGCGGAATTGCGCGCGAAGATCCCCGTGGTAAAAGCCAACTACGGCTACGTGCTCCATTCGGATCACTCGATCCCGGATCAGGTGGAGTACGACAGTTATCGGTATTTCACCCGGAAGGGTTTGGAGCTGGGCTCCTACAACGGCAGTTAAGGCGAAGTCGGATTCGCAAAGAGGAGACGGAAATGTCCGAGGAACTGTTGCAACAACTGGCTGTTTGCGTCGAGCGCGGCAAAGTCAATCAGGCCTCGCCGTATCCACCCGACATGAAGGGCAAGGACGGCGCGGACGAGTTGGCGAAGAAAGCCCTTGAACAAGGCATTTCGCCGAACGATGTGCTTGAGAAAGCCCTGATTGTAGGCATGGGCAACATCGGCAAGAAATTCAGCGCAAATCAGGTGTTCGTGCCGGACGTGCTCATGGCTGCCAAGGCAATGAGTGCCGCGATGGCCCACCTGAAACCGTTCCTGGATTCCGGTCAAGTCAAGACCAAGGGCACCTTTGTAATCGGTACGGTCCAGGGCGACCTGCACGACATCGGCAAGAACCTGGTCTGCATGGTCATGGAGGGGGGCGGCTGGAAGGTGGTCGATCTCGGCGTGGATGTGTCTCCCGAGAAGTTCCTGGCGGCCGTCAAGGAGAATCCGGGCGCGGCCGTGGGGCTCAGCGCCTTGCTCACCACGACAATGGTCAACATGGAAAAGACCGTGAAACTCGTAAAGGACCAGGTGCCGGGTACCACGGTCGTCGTTGGCGGCGCGCCGCTCACACAGGAATTCGCCAACAAGATCGGGGCGGACGCCTATTCGCCCGATCCTCAGGGCGCGTTGGATTATCTCAATATCAACGTCGCCGCATAGGCGCGGGTCACACGAGTTTGCTACGGCGGACGCGGTCCTTTTCCGAAGGGAAGGGGCCGCGCTGTTGTGTGTTGGAGTGGCCGAGTGTAGTCGCTTCATACAGTCCGCCCGGCGCGGCTCGAGTTGATTCGAACAACATTTCCCACGATACTCTGCAGTGTGACACTTTCTTCTCGCTAAGAGCGTTCACTGCCTGAAGTCCGGAGGCAATGGAGACCGGTATATGCATTACACCACTTGCATTCGTTACGTCTTGCTCGCGGTCCTTGTGCCGGCCGCTTCGGGGGCCGCGCCAGGGGCGGATGTTTCTCCACAGCCGGCCGGAACGGAAGTCGTCTACGTGAGCGACATCTGGAGCGAGCTGGAGCCGGACCATGCGCAAGCTTGGGGCGCCCTTGGGCTCAACACCGCGACAAAACCGCCGGATGGCCGCCAACCATCGGTGCTAAAAGTGGGCGAGCAGACGTATGAGAAGGGGCTGGGCACGCATGCTGCCGCCGCGACTGAGATTGTGTTGCGGAGCGATTTCATCAGGTTTGAGGCGGAAGCCGGCATCCAACGCCAGGGCGGCGGGCGGGGCAGCGTTGTGTTTGAGGTGTACGTGGACGGCGAGAAGCGCGCCTCCGTCGGGCCGCTCAGCGACGATGCCCCGCCACAGCCCATCTCAGTGGACGTGAAGGGCGGGCGCGTGTTGCGTCTGGTCACGCTTGACGGCGGAGACGGTATCGGCTGCGACGTGGCCAACTGGCTCAATGCCCGCTTTGTGCTCGATCCGAACACGCCGGACGTCGGCGAGCCGGCCGTGACGCTCATGGGACAGAGTGCCCCGCCTCCCAGTGCGGGCGTGTGCGGATTCTCATTACTCGCCCCGGATACTGCTGGCCCGCAACTTGCCTCGTTTGGCGAGGACGGTTTGGCCGCGTGCGTTCGCGAGGGCGAGGCCGCCGAGCTGGCCGTACCGGTTTTCAATGTTCCTCAGGGCGCTTGTGTGCAAGCGGAGATTTCGGCGGAGGGAGAGGGCGGCGCGCGCGTTGTTGTGGCCCTGGGGGGGAGTAGAGCCGAGCACGAACTCAACGGCGGCGCTTCCGCGCATGTTTCCGTCGGCGCACAGGCCGGGAACGAATCCCTTCTTACCCTGAATTTCGCCGGGACGGCCGGGGAGAGTCTGGTGCGCGTTGAGCACGTGCGTCTTTCGTTCGGCGGTACGGACTACCCGTTGCGCGTCATGCCTTCTCCGCCCCGCGAGCAAGCGGCCCCGCCGCGTGTTCTGCCTGCCCTTCGGCCGGGAATGGAGACCGCGCTTGTCGAATGGGACTGGCGTCTCCAGGACGGGATAGGCGCCGAGCGCGAGGCTGCCGGTTATGCTGTGGCTATCGAGCGCCTGCTTCAACGGGGCGGCGCCCTTCTCGAAGACCTCAGCGGCGCGGGCGCGTCGCTGGCCTCCGAGACGGCGCAATGGCAGGAACTGAAGCACCAATTCGAGGCGCTTGCCAGCGCAGGGACTCCCGAGGACGATCGCCGGTGGGAAACGCTGTGGCGCCAGGCGCACCGTCTTCGCCGCGGCATCGTCTTCGCCAATCCTCTGGCCGATGTCGGCCCCCTCCTGTTCGTGAAACACGTGCCCTCGTATTTCAGCCACCAGTTGACGCAGTACTACGGCCGGTGCGCGCGGGGCGGCGGCGGCGTGTACGTGTTGGATGCGCCGGGCAAGTCGATGGACTGCCGCGAATTGGTGTCGCGCCAGTTGCCGTTGGGGAGCTATATGCATCCCGAGATCGTGTATGACGCCAGCCGCATCCTTTTCGCGTATTGTGAGGTGCCTTTCGACCCCTACGACAGTATCCGCGAACAGTGTTACGACCGTTACTATCACCTGTACGAGGTGCGCCCCGACGGGACGGGGTTGCGTCAGATCACCGAGGGCCCCTACGACGATTTTTCGCCGCGTGAGCTGCCGGACGGCCACCTGATGTTCATCTCGACCCGCCGCGGCGGGTACCACCGGTGCGGACGGGGTCCGTGCCACGTGTATACCCTTGCTCTCGCCCAAGGGGACGGCTCAAACCCGCGCACCGTCTCGTATCACGAAACTCAGGAGTGGGATCCTGCGGTCCTGGCCGATGGACGTGTCATCTATACCCGGTGGGACTACGTGGACCGCAACGCGGTTCACTACCAGCAGCTCTGGTCGGTGCGCCCGGACGGTACCGGCCCGGCCATTTATTACGGCAACAACACGTTCAACCCGGTAGGCGTGTGGGAAGCGTGGCAGGTGCCTGATTCGCCATATGTCATGGCCACGGCCGCCGCGCACCATGCCATGACCGCCGGCTCCATCATTCTGCTTGATACGACACGCGGAGTAGATGGTCTCGAACCCATCACACGGCTCACGCCCGATGCGCCGTTCCCCGAAAGCGAAACTCGTGTGCTTCCCACTAACTGGCACGCTCCGGGGAGTCCGAAAGAATACGAGACGCCCGAGGAGGCGCGCCGCTGGCCAGGCCACTGTTACCGCAGCCCCTACCCCCTTTCTGAGAGGTACTTCCTGGCCGCGTACAGTTTCGACCCGCTCATCGGCGAACCCGCCGGCAACAATCCCAACATGTTTGGCCTGTATATCGTCGATGCCTTCGGAAACAAGGAACTGATCTACCGCGACCTCAACATCTCGAGTCAATGGCCTGTGCCCTTGCGGCCGCGGTCTCGCCCTCCAGTTATCCCGTCCACATGCGATGCGCAGTTGGGCAACGAAGGCACGTTCTTCCTTCAGGACGTGTACGCGGGCGACCCGCGCCTTCCGGAGGGAGCCGTCACGCGCTTGCGCATCGTCCAGGTCCTGCCCAAGACCACGCCTCACGCGAATCAGCCCGCCGTGGGATTCGCCAATGCCTCGCCGGGAAAGCAAGTCCTGGGCACTGTGCCAGTGGAAGCGGATGGGTCCGCGTATTTTCGCGCGCCGGCGGGCATCCCCCTGGCGTTCCAGGCCCTTGACGAGATGGGCCGCGCCGTGCAGATCATGCGGAGCATCACCTATCTTCAGCCAGGGGAAAAGGCATCGTGCGCCGGGTGCCACGAGAACCGGCTGACGGCTCCGGCCGAGGTCTCGAAGCGCCTCGCGATGCGCCGGCCCCCGTCTCAGATCCAGCCGGGACCCGATGGCTCGAATCCACTGAGTTACCCGCTGCTTGTTCAGCCAGTCCTCGACAAACACTGCGTGGCTTGCCACGGCGGAGAAAAGCCAGCAGGCCCCGAAGGGCAGCCCATCGTCCTGACTGGCGAGCCCGACGGGCTCTACAGCAAGTCGTATAACATCCTTGCCAAACGCATACCGTTTTCGTCGTGGGCGGGTTTGGAGGAAAATGGAGAACCTCTCACGCAACCCTGCCGGTTCGGCGCGCGGGGCAGTCAGTTGATGAACATGATTCTCAAGGGCCATCACGAGGTGAAGCTGGACGGTGAAGAGATGGACCGTCTCGTCACGTGGATGGACGCCAACGCCCTGTTCTACGGAACGTTCGACCCGGAGGATCAGCAACGCCAGCTCCGCGGCGAGCGGATCGAGGGACCGGCGCTGCAGTAGCTATTCTGGTTTTGGCGCGTATACCATGGGTTGTGAGAACAGCGTCTCGCCCTGGGCGTCGTACGCTTTGACGCGCACAAAAGCCACGCCCGGCTGGCCGTCAGCGGTCTGAGGAACGCGAAACACCGCTGAAGGCTGCTCCACTTCAAGGGCCACGCCTGTTTCCGTGATGAAATTGATTCGGTTGGCGCCATTTGTCTCGACAGTCACCCGGTCCGGTTCCGCGGCGATTTTCGTAAACGCCAATCCCGAGCCGAGAAGGGCTCCGTAGAAGTGTCCTTTACGGTATGCGCGAAGACAGTCTTCTACCGTGAAGGCATCGACGAGCAGGATGTTGCGGCCCTGCCAGTCGCCGTCGGACGCGTTAATGCCGTGGTCCGGCACGAAGAATCCAAAACACTGCCGTCCCGTCGCGAGAACGGCATTCCAAAAGGTTTCATCTTCCGCACAGCTCTTCGATTCCTGCTGCAGCGCACACGTGTGATTGAACACCTCAATACCCAGTACACGCGGGTCAAAATCGAGCATCTCAATGACGTCTTCACGTGATAATTTCGACCAAACGGGATGATTAATCGTGACGCCGCCGCCATCGGGAACGATTAGCCCGCCCAGAATCAGGGCGAACGCTTCCTTCCACGGCCGGGCGACACCCATGGCATACCCGTGGTCGACAAGCTTGAACCTGTTCCGCGCATCGAAGTTGCCGCTGCGAAATGCCGACCCGGGCGCGCAGAGATGCAGTTGCGTATCCGTAAAACTGTGATGCTCCGCATTCGGGGCCTCAAGAATGTCACCCGGGATATTGGTGAAAACCTGCCCGCCCACCACAAACGGGATTTGGCTGCGTAAATCATCCGGAAGCCCTCCTGCCCAGCCCGTTTCAGGATCTTGCAGGACCGCGTTCCAATCGAACGGGCCGTTCTTGAATTCTCCCCGCACCATGACGCCATGCTCCTGGCCAGCCCGGAACTGATTTGTCCGAATATCCGCCAAGGGCCACCACGGAGCGCTGGGATAGTAGTTCGAGATCGTGAAGAAGCGAAGCCCATCTTCATAGGCGCGGTCCAGGGTCGCCTGTGTGCCGATATGGGCATGCGATGTACTGGCTACCCGCCGAACGGAATCCCATTGAACATCCGCGTATGGCACAGGATTGCGCGGCGGGACTCTTGCCGGAGTTGAGGGCTCCTCCGCGTACAGCGCACAGGCAGCAAAGAAGGTCAGCAACACGGGGAGATTTCGAAAGACGGCGGGCATGATAAGGCCTCCATCAGGGTTCTTGACGGCTGCCGTCCTTGTGTTCGTCTGCCACGTCGTCATTTGCATGCAACGTGCACGAGTCCCGCGAGATGCAGTGCGGACATTCGGAACGCGGGATGTTGCACTCTTCGGGGTAGGTCGTGGTGGCTGCCCACCGCTGGATCAAGACCCATCCGATGACCACGGCGGCCAACACGAGCGAAGCGATGGTCGCTTCGAGAAACACGTTATCCTCCGATGCCGGCAAAACCCATGAAAGCCAGCGACAGGATGCCCGCGAGCAAGAGACCAAGGGCCGCGCCTCTTACCACACTGGGAACGTCGGCAAGGTCAAGCTGTTCGCGCAGGCCCGACATGATGATCAGTGACAGCGTGAAGCCGACGCCCCCGCCGAACGAGAACGCGAAGGCCTGCGCGAAACTGTACTCGCGCATGGTCTGGAACAGCGCCACGGCCAGGATCGCGCAGTTGGTGGTGATCAGCGGAAGAAAGATGCCCAGGGCGCGAAACAGGGCCGGACTGAACTTCTTGATGAACATCTCGACCAGCTGGACCGCCGAGGCGATTACGGCGATGTAGCAGATCAGGCGAAGGTACTCGGCATGAAACCGAAGCAGCAGAACGTTGATCCCGTAGGCGCACGACGAACTGACCAGCATCACGAAGATAACCGCCAATCCCATGCGGAGGCCGGTGTCAATCTTCCCCGAAACCCCCAGGAACGGACAGATCCCCAGGAACATGCTCAACACGAAGTTGTTGACGATCGCCGCGTTAAACAAGATTTCCCACACGCTTTGGTCCATGGCAACCTCTTATTCCGCTTTCTTGAGCTTCCGAGCGCGCCGTTCGCGCAGCCAGTTGAAGAACAGGAGCCATGAGCCCAACGTGAAGAAGCCGCCGGGCGGCAATACCATCACGCTCCACGGCTCGAAATTGGGCCCGAACAACGGGATGCCGAGAATGGCGCCTTTGCCGATGATCTCGCGAACCGTACCCAGACACAACAAGGCGAAGGTGAACCCCACGCCCATGCCCAACGCGTCGACGGAGGACAACCAGACATTGTTTCGGGAGGCGAAGACTTCGGCGCGGGCCAGGATAATGCAGTTGACCACGATGAGCGGTATGAACACTCCCAGGGCTTGGTACAGGGGCAGGCTTATGTACTGCATCACGTAATCGACGATGGTAACCAACGTCGCGATGACGACGATGAAGGTCGCGATCCGGACCTCTTTCGGGACGAGCTTCCGAATGAGCGAGACCACCGCGCTCGACATGACCAGCACGAATATCGCACACGCGCCCATGGCGAGGGAGTTGATGACAGTGTTTGAAACCGCCATCGTCGGGCACATCCCGATGAGCATGACGAATACGGGATTCTCCCGCCACAAGCCCTTCATGAATTCATCCATGGTTGTTGCCGGATTGCCCTGTGCCATCAGGAAGTGCCTTTCTGCAGTTGGTCCAGGTGAGCTTGGATGAGGGGAACGGCTTCCTGGGCGCTGTTGTTCAGCATGCGCACCACGGCTTTGGACGATATCGTTGCCCCGGATATGCCCTCGACCTGCCAGGGGTCGCTCTTTTCGCCGTTCTTCGCGAATTCCACGTTGTGAGCCAGGCTGCCGCCATCGGCGTTCAATTCCAGCGAGATCGTGTCCTTGCTCGTATCGGAGCTGAAGAAATTGGCCAGGAATTCGGGATCGTTTCCGATCCGGTCGCCCAATCCGGGTGTCTCGCTGCTTTGGAGCACCATGAACCCGGT
>DAOLNV010000003.1:22119-50154 GCA_035416745.1 Candidatus Hydrogenedentota bacterium
GCCTTCTTGATTCGTTTGGTTCCGAACACCCGAGGCTGGGTGAGATTCTCGATATGGGGCGATACGGCGTTACCCAACAGGATGGCATACATGACGCCCTCGGGAAGACCGCCCTTGAGGCGAATGAGGATTGTCAGAAACCCCATCAGGGCGCCGTATATCCAGACGCCGAGGGGCGTGGTGGGTGAGGCCACCATGTCGGTTGCCATGAACACGGCCCCGAGCATCAGGCCTCCGGAAAAAAGCATGAACGCGGGCGTGGGACTCGTCTTGTCGGCGAGGCAGAAAAGCCAACTGGACACGTAGGCCGAGGCGAGCATCGCCGCGGTAATACGCCAGTTCATCATGCCCCGGGCAACAAGGTACACGCCGCCCAGGAGAATAAGGATGGCGCATGTCTCGCCCGTAGACCCCGGAATCATGCCGGTGAAGAGGTCCATGGTTGCGGTGGTTTTTCCCCCGAATTTCATGAGGGAGAGGGGGGTGGCGCCGCTCCACCCGTCTATTCTGGCTTGAGCGAGATAGCCGGCCATCGCGTCAGCTCTCATGTTGGGGCTGAGAAAGGGCGGTATCAGCGTGGTGGGAATACACTGGCTGAAACGGCCATCCACGAACGCCGGAACCCATTGCGTCATGGCTACGGGAAAAGCAGCTTGGAGAAACGCGCGCGCCACCAGCGCCGGGTTGAACGTGTTGAATCCCAACCCGCCGAAGAGGGCCTTGCCGAGCAGGATAGCGACTACCCCGCCCACAAACCCCATCCACAGGGGGATGCCGGGGGGAAGGGTCAGGGCCAGAAGGATGCCCGTAATCACGGCGCTGAAATCGGCGACGGTGGTCGGTTTTTTCGATATCTTGCATACCAGGTGTTCGGTGATGACGGTAGCGGCCGTCGTCGTACACACCAGCGCCAGCGCGCTCAGCCCGAACGCCCAGACGGCGAACCCGCAAATGGGCATCAAGGCGTATACGACGTTGCGCATGATCACGTCGGTGGTCACGGCCGCCTTGATGTGCGGCGACGTCCGAATCTCGAATGTTCCCGGCTTGATGCCCGTCACGAAGCAGCCTTCCTTTCACGGATGATGGCCTTGGCGACCCGGAACCGTTGAACCAGGGGTATGTTCGATGGACACACATACGAGCAGCAGCCGCATTCGAAGCAGTCCATCAGGTTGAACGCGTCAGCCATGGTGTCGAAAGTGCGTTTGCGGGCCAGTTGGCCCAGCCGCGAAGGATTCAAGTGCATCGGGCAGGCGTCGAGGCAGCTTCCGCAACGGATGCAGGGGTATTCCTTGCGGTTGCGTTTCTGCACCTCTGCTTTGTCGAGCACCAGGATGCTCGTGACGCCTTTGGTAATAGGGATGTCGAGCGAAGGAACCGCGACGCCCATCATCGGGCCGCCCAGAATCACGACCGACGCGTCCTCGCCGCGATAGCGGCACCACTCGAGTACGAAACGTATCGGGGTGCCCAGCGCGACGAGGTAATTGCCGGGGTTGCCCACCGCCGGACCCGTCACGGTGATGACGCGCTCGATCAGGCCCTGCTGCATCGGCAAAAGCTCGCCGATCTGGGCCAGCGTCGCCACGTTGAATACCGACGCGCCCACATCCATCGGAAGACCACCGGAGGGCACTTCGCGGTTCAACAGCGACTTGATGAGCATCTTCTCCGCGCCTTGCGGATACTTTGTCTCGATGGATTCCACCTCAATGGGCTCGCCGTCCGGTTTGGCGCGCCGCATGGCTTCCACCGCGTCGGGCTTGTTGTTTTCAATGCCCACGACGACCCGCTCGGCCTTGTACGCCCGTTGGACCACCCGAATGCCCTCGTAGACATGTTCGGGCTGTTCGACCATGAGCCGGTGGTCGGTGGTCAGATAGGGTTCGCACTCACACCCGTTGACGATTACGCTGTCGATTCTCTTCCCTTCAGGGACCGCGAGCTTGACATGCGTGGGGAATGCGGCCCCGCCCAGGCCGACTACCCCCGTGCGCTGGACGGCCTTGACGATTTCCTCGTTCGACATGTGGTCCACGTCCACGGGAGCCCCATAGAGGATCTCCTGGCTTTCACCGGGGTACAGTTGCAGGAAAATGGCGGGCGACATGCCGCCCCGGACGTCGCGGGCCAAACCGATCCGGGCGATCCGTCCCGTTGCCGGTGCGTGCATAGGCACCGACACAAATCCACCCGGCTCCGCAATCGGCTCGCTTCTGACGACTTCCTGGCCTTCTCGCACGATGGGCTTGGCCGGCGCGCCCGTATGCTGTGAAAGCGGAACGAGCATCTCGCTCGCAAACGGCATGCGCCGGACGGGTTTGTGCGCCGTCAGGCCTTTGTATTCTGGCGGATGCACCCCGTGCGAGAAGGTTTTGTCAAGACCCAATAAAGTCAATACGCTCATGAGTACCAGGAAAAAGTTATGCGGGCGCGCCCCACTTTCTCGGGGGACGCGCCCGCGTTTGCTACATCTCGTTGAATTTGGCGGCGCGTTTTATAAGCTTGTCGACGCCTTTCTCATTGGGATCCCACGGTTCGCCGGGCCGGATGCACTTCGCCGCGCACCGTTCCGCGGCCTTGACCATGTCCTTGAACGTTCCGGCCTTGTAATCGCCCAATTGGGCCTGCTTCTTGTCGTTCCAGACAAACATCGCCGGGTTGATGAGCACACATTCACCGCACCCGGTGCACTGATTCGAGTCTAAGAAAGGTTCCATGCCGCCTCCAGTCGTGGTTTTGGGCGTGCTTTCCGCAGATACAGGGACCGCCTGTCGCTCCGCAGAGGCGCCGCCGTCTCCCTCGCCGCTCGAAACCGCCGCCGCAGCGGGCGCCGCGGCGGGGGCCGACAGGAACTGCGACAGGTTGCCGCCGTTAGCCAGTTGGAGCAACCCGGCCGTGATCTTCTGCACTACGTCTGCGCGCGCCTGGTTTGCTATTTGGTTTACATCGACTTTTTGATCGGCGCCCGTGAGCGACTTGAGCAAGCGCCAGAAGTTACGCCGGTCTTCGGCCGATTCTACAATGGACTTTGAACAGATAAGGCGGGACAAGCGGTTCTTCTTGTCAACCGCCCACACATACGGATACAGGCCCTCGCGATCTTCCGCGCTCATGTTGATGAACTCGGCGATGGGCACCATACCTTCGTTCCAGGTATCCTGCGGCGCCTTCCGGAAATGCTTGCGGAACCGGCTCTCGGTGGCCGCATAGTCCGCGAACGTAAGCGGGATCTGCATTGTGCCGGGTTTGCCGGCTTCATCGACGTAGCTCAGCGTGAAGGTTGGCCAATCGTCGTCAAGCGCCGGGTTGCCTTCGAGATCCAAAGCGTCCGCCGGGTTCTGTCCCAGGTCGGGATTGTACCGGAAAACGGGGTATGCCCGGGACTCGACGGCGAGGATGGACTGGTACTTGGCCACGTCGTCGCCGATGCCATGCTCCGGCATGCAGGGGCTGTGCAAGTTGAACAGGGCGGGCCGCCTCGTGGTCAGCCCCTGCACGAATCCTTCGAGCAAGTGGCCGACGTTTGCGATGGTACCCTGCATCACGTAGGTCGTGCGATGCGCCATTGCGATCAAGCCTACTTCTTTCCGGATTTCCTCCTTGCCCTGGATGGCCTTGCCGAATTGCGCCATATCAGAAATCTGGCCGAAGTAACCGGACGTGCAGGCCTGGCCACCGGTGTTCGAATACACCTGCGTGTCAAGGCACATGACCTTCACTGGTTTGCCGCTCATCATCAGGCGCGACATGTTCTGGAAGCCGATGTCGTAAAGGGCGCCGTCGCCGCCGACTGCCACTACCGGCGGGCACAGAGCGAACTCCTCGTCCGTGAAATCCCGCCAGTTGAAGTAGCGGAAGAACTCCTCGTGTTCTTTCGCATTGTACTTGCCGGCCAGCTCCATCTCCGCTTTGCGAATGGCCTTGAAACCCTCGGCCATCTTCACCATATGGCCCTCGAACACGCCCATCGCCATCGACGTGCAGTCCTGGAACAGATGATTGGCCCAGGGGAACGGATACGGATTAAATGGGTAGGTGGAACCCCACACGGAGGTGCAGCCCGTTGCGTTAATCATGCCCATGCTTGACCGGCCGCGTCCTGTAACGCCTGTGGTGTATTCCCACCGGAGGTGCTTGAGCTTGGCCAGGATGTCGGTAGCCGTCTTGAGCCATTCGCTGTCGATGGTGCTGTTGACCTTGCCTTCCTCGAGCGCCGCGGTAAGGTTAGCCAAGGTCAAATCTTTGCCGTGAAGCGAGGTCAGCGCCTTGTTCATGGCGTCCGTATCGCTCACATTGACCTGTTCGGCCAGCTTGAGCCGGATGTGTTTCTCGAGGCGCTCGATGAGGTCGTCAAGACGCGCGACATGCGCTTTCGCGCGCGGCTGCATCAGCGCCTCGACAACCGACGTGAAGAGGTGCACGACGGTCTTCTCGCCGCATCCCAGGCATGCTCCGTCCCCGCCGACCATCGATTTGTAGTTGATTTTGTCGAGCAACAGCGTATCGAGCGCGCCGATGCCTTCTTCAAGGTTGTCTATACGGATGTACTCGGGCTTCGTATTGGGCAATTCCAGCCAGAGGTCCCAGTTGCGGCGCAGTTCGTCGATCGATGCAGGCGTCTGCGTGACCACGTGGAGGGCGTCGGCGGGACAGACCTGCACGCATTCCATGCAGCCCTTGCAGGTGTAGGGATCAACCGTGATCGAAAGCAGGCCGCCGCTGCCCGGTTTGGACTTCTCCTTAAGCGTGTAATACGGAGCACTGATGCCGAACTTGTAGGGACGAAGTACGTCCATCAGAGCGGCCGCTTCGTTCACGAGCTCGGTCTTTTTGTCGCCCGTAAGGGTGCTTTCGGCCAAGGTCCCTTCGATTGCCTGGGTCAGCAGCGCCGTGACGTCAGCAGCCACATTGTCTCCGATGGCCGACCGCAGCTTCTTTTCGATAGTGCCCGCCAGCTTCGGCAAGTGCTGGAACCGGGCCCCGGCTTCCTCGGCCTTCTTGATGCCCGTCGCCAAGACATCCGAGATGGTATTCACCAGACCTGGCAGGGCCGAATCCGGGCAGATGGACCAGCAGTCGCCGCACGCGGTGCACTTCTGGGGATCCCAGACGGGGTGCTCGAAACGGATGCTCGTCATGTCGCGGAAGACGCCCGACGCCACGGGAATGCAGCTCATGCCGATGAACGGGTCGGTCAGGTTGTCGTTGCCCCGGCCGGTCGCGTAGAAGTGGCCGGTCTGTTCCCAGTAACGGTGGATATCGGTCAATGGCGCGTCGCCCTTGGGCTGGCGCTTGAGCATTACCGGCACCGACGGTTCCTTGCGGATGGCTTTTGCATCGCCCTCGAGCACCGTCTTGTTCTTGATTTCAACCAGTTCGGTGAAACCGCGGCGCACAACCTTGAGGTTGTCGTCGACTATGCGGCGGCCTTTGGCGCCGAATTTGTGCTCCAACTGGTCCTCGATCGCCTTGAACAGGGCCTCTTCCGACAGGTTGCGCTGCTTCATAATCGGCGATGCCGCGAAGAACGAGCCCATGAACGCGATACCCTGCATGCGGAACTGCAACTCGGGGTCGGTCGCGATTTCGCGCGCGATCTTGAATCCGTCCACGTAAAAGACATGGATATCGTTCTCGACGATGACCTTCTGGTAGCGGGATGGAATTTGTTCCTTCCAGACCTGTTCCGGGCTGTCCAGTTCGCTCTGGATGATGAACACCCCGCCCTTCTTGAGCCCTGCCAACGGATTCGAATGGCTGAACACGTTGGGATCGGGGGAGAGGGCCACGTCCACATAGAAATACTCGCAATTCACGCGGATGGGTTCGGGCGCCGCCGAGAGGTAATAGGTGGTGGGCTGGCCCTTTTTCTCTGAACCGTACTTGGGATTAGCCTTGATGTGATAGCCGAGCAGGTCGAACAGAGTCATGGCAATGTTCTTGCCGGTTGTGATGGCGCCCCAGCCGCCGATCGAATGCAAACGCACCGTGATGCTGGACTTCGGCAGCAGGTTGGGATTCTCGCTGCCGTGCACCGCCAGGTCCTTGACATCAGGATACGACTCCAGGATCTGCTGCTGATACACTTCCTGTTTCGGGGTATAGGCCTTGTCCCGGACGAAATCGATCGACAGATAGAACATCTTCTTCTGTTTGCCGTCAGGCAGCATGTTCTCAATGGCGCCTATAATGCCTTCCGGCTGCAGATCGCGGCTTCCCATCCCGTACGAGCCCGAGTACAGCGGAGGCACGTCGGCCGGTTTGCTGTACGTGTCGTGCTTAGGATACGGAACTTTCTTTCCGTTGCTCCGGGCGTTCTCGACGCACTTGTTGATCGCCGCGCGCACTTCGCGTATGAGCGGCAAGTCTTCCGCGAGAGGCTGGTCTGTGCGCTCGAGGACGCATACCCCCTTGCGGCCTTTCAACAGGGGCGTCAGCATGTCCGACGGGAAAGGCCGGAACATGACCATATTGATCACGCCGATTTTGATGCCCCGCGTCTCGCGAAGGTAATCCGCAACCGCTTCCATGCTAGGCACCACGCTGCCCTGGCCAATAAGCACATAATCCGCGTCTTGCATGGCGTGCGCGAGAACGCGTTTGTACTCGCGGCCTGTAAGCCGGGTGAATTCCGCCATGCATTCGTCGGCGATGTCGGCGATGTGGTCAAAGAAATACGGACGCTGCGCCGCGACGCTCTGCATGTATGCGTCCTGGTTCTGCACCGTGCCCGCCATTACGGGGTTGTCGACGTCCCACAGGAGGGGAATCCGGCGGCGCTTGTTGCCGTAGATGATGCGCTGCGCCGGTGTGGGGGTATCGATGATGTCGTCCGGACGTCCAAGATACTCTTCGATAAGCTTTCGCTCGGGCAGTAGCAGCGATTCGATGAGGTGCGTGGTCAAGAATCCGTCTTGTCCCACGATACCGGGGTTCAGGGCCAACTCGGCGATCTTATGTGAGATGATGTTGAGGTCGGCCACCTGCTGAACGTTCTTGCCGAATACCTGGAAGAATCCGGTATCGTCAACGGCATGGTAGTCGTCGTGGCCGGCGTGCACGTTCAGAGTAGACTTGGTCATCGCGCGGCAGCCCATGTTGAGAATATAGGTGAGGCGTTTGCCTACGGCCGCGTACAACGACTCGTGCATGTAGGCGATGCCCTGGCCCGACGAGAAATTGCACGAACGCAACCCCGCCATGGACAGGCCCGCTGTCACCGCGGCGGCCGCATGTTCGCCCTCCGGCTCGATGAAAATCAATGCGCGGTCCGAAACATTGATATGCCCTGCCGCGGCAGCCTCGGCCCAGTATTCACCCATCTGCGTGGACGGGGTGATGGGGTACGCGCCTGCGGCGTCACTGGATTCTCGCTCGCACATGATGACGGCAGTGTTTCCATCCATGGCTTCGCGAATTCCCGGATACTTGGTAGTCTCCTTGGCGTCTTTCATGTCCTAACCCTTGTGTGTGTCGTTAACCAAACCAGTCTCAACTTCGCCAATAACCGTCAGTTCAAATGAGCTGACCGCAATTCGATTCCCACACCCCCTCGCCGTATTCGATGCGCGTCTTTCGCGCACGCGGGCTTGGGTCCAAGGGACACGGGCACTCACCTCGCACGGTCTGCTCAGCCGATAGGCAGAGGGCTCTTGCGGGTGATGTGCTTTGCCTGGATGCCTTTTATGGCGCCCAGGTCCCTGTCCATCCAGACAATCGCGCCCGTTGGGCAGCGTTCGATGGCGGCCTTGCAGTCGGGCCGCCACTTGCCATAATCCACGCGGGCCAGATTGTTCACGATCGAGATCATGTTATTCGGGGCGTCCATCGCGCACCGGCCACAGCCCGTGCACGCCACCGCGCACTCTGCTTCGGCGTCCCCGCCCCGCGCTTCGTTCTTGCAGGCCACCAGAAGCCGCTGATTGACCGGCAATAGCATAAAGAGCTCTTTGGGACATTCTGCCACGCAGGCGCCACAGGCCGTGCATTTGTCCTCGTTGACGACGGGAAGCCCGTTTTCGTTCATGACAATGGCGTCGAACGTACAGACGTCTCGGCAGTCGCCATATCCCAGGCAACCCCAGACACACCCTTTCCCGCCTCCGGCCACCAGGGCAGCGGCGCGGCACGTTTCGGCCCCATAATACGTGGCCATCTGGCGCGCAACGTTATTGCCCCCCGCGCAGGCCAGACGCGCCACCCGCCGGACCAGCGTGCCTGCATCAACGCCAAGGTACGCGGCGATTTTCTCGACCATTTCCTTGCTGTTTACCGGACACCGCCCGGGAAGTGCCTTTCCTTTCACGATGGCTTCGGCAAAGGCGCGGCAGCCCGCCTGGCCACATCCGCCGCAGTTCGCGCCCGGCAGCATTCGTTCGACTTCGTCAATACGGGGGTCTTCGAAAACGTAGAGGCTCTTGCTCGCGATAGCCACCATTCCTGACAGGATTACACCAAGCCCCGCCATGATCAATGCGGCAATTACGAGACCCTCAAGCATCCGTCTTCCTTTGTCTACTGGCTATCATTGCTGTTTTGCGGGACAGCGAAGCCTAAACGGGAACGCGCCATAGCGCATTCCCTTCGCGCGCCTTCCCGCGCAGTCGTGGCGGTCATCTGGCGCACGTCATTACTCCGGTGATGTCGCACGGTAGGAGTCGAGTCTACAACAACTTAACGAGACAGTGCAACTCCGCTCCAATCCTATTCGCGTGCCTTCTCGGTGCAAATTCGTGAAAAGAAACACAAATAAAGTATATGCCGCTGAAAACCATAACGCAAGTTACCGAATACGAGCGAATGCACGCGCGCCGATTTGTAGAGCTTCGAGAGGCTTCCAGGGCTGCTGCGCGCCGCCCCGGCACACAGGAAACAGAAGCCGACCCCGCGCCGCGCGAGCCCGGGACCGTCACCCTCTCTTGCGTCTTCGGCTGCTTTTGGCGCTCTCATTCAGCAGGTGAGGCAGCCGAGTGAACTTCAATCGCCGGTCCGCTAATCATATTGCGGCCAATCAGGTTGATAAGGGTCGTCTGCTAAGCCGAGAATCGAATCATGTCTTATGGCGCACAAAAAGAGGGAAGCAGCCGTTCATGGCTGCTTCCCCTATGTCTTGGGCGACAAAACTACACTTTCCCGCCGATGCCGTGTGAACGGCTGACAGGAAGAATCATACTAAACGCAGCGTAAGAAGACCTGAGGTGACCTGGTTCACACTTCTTCTTCGAGCGGTATCTCGCATTTTTCCGTCAAATAGTCAAGAATCGGTGAGGCGCCGCCGAAAGCGCCTAGCAGGTCGGCCAGAATCTGGCCGCCATAGCAGATAGCATCTTCGAACGCGTTGGCGCGCGCAAGTACTGTTCTTGTTACATGCTTGACATGTTTCACAGTCGATCCCTCCATTTTCCAACCAACCGAAGCCAGCTTGATAACGCTCATATAGTACACAAAAACCGTGCCAAAATGTTCAGGTCCTCTCCCCAAGGGTTCCTGATCCCCCTACTGGAATCCTATACGGAAGGCGCGAAGTTGTCAAGTAATTACCCGGGGGACGGGTTTCTGGGTGCTTCGGTGTGACGGGCCGGGTTACGACCGGTGGCGGGCGGGGCGGTACGCTCTCGTGCTGATGCCGTGTTTTCGCACGCGGAGTCCCATGATGCGCTCGCTGATCCCGAGTGCGCGCGCGGCGCGTGCCTTGTTCCCGCGGGCATTCTTTAATGCCTCGACGATCATCTCGTGTTCTACGGAATCGAGTGTGCTTTCCAGGGTGCCTGTTATGACGGTATTGCTGGCTTCGGCGGTCTGCAGTGTAGGCGGGAGGTGGTGGCCGTGGAGCACGTCGTCATTGGTCAGCAGGACCCCGCGTTCGATGCAGTTTTCCAGCTCCCGGACATTCCCGGGCCAATGGTAGCTCATCATCATGTCGATAGCTGGAGTCGAGATACGGCGCACGTTCTTGCCGTTGGCTTTGCTGTATTTCTCGACGAAGAAATTGGCAAGGTCGAGAATGTCGCTCTTGCGTTCCCGCAACGGTGGCAGATGGATAGGGAACACGTTCAACCGGTAATAGAGGTCTTGCCGGAAGGCGCTTTGTTCCATCAGCATATCGAGGTCGCGGTTCGTGGCGGCGATCACCCGGACGTTCACCTTTATCGTGTCCGTGCTGCCCACGCGCTCGAATTCCCGTTCTTGAAGTACCCGCAGCAGACGAATCTGCATGGCCGGCGTCAGATCTCCGATCTCGTCGAGGAAGATCGAGCCGCCGTTAGCCAGCTCGAAACGTCCTTTGCGTTCCCGGATGGCGCCCGTGAAAGCCCCTTTCTCGTGACCGAACAATTCGCTTTCTACGACCGACTCCGGCAGCGCGGCGCAATTCACTTTAATGAACGACATCGTCGCCCGGTGGCTGTTATAGTGAATGGCCTGTGCGACGAGTTCCTTGCCCACGCCGCTTTCGCCCCGGATAAGCACCGTCGTGTCGCTCTTGGCCACTTGGGCGATAAGGTCGTAGACCCGCTGCATGGCGCCCGAATTTCCCACAATGTTGGCCGGGTGATAGCGCTCCTCCAATTCCTGCTGCAATCGCTTGTTCTGGTCTATGAGACGCTGCTGTTCTTCGAGGGCCGCGCGCCGCAGCCGCACGGCCTGGGCAATCATCTTCGCGACGATGCTCAGCATCCACAGGTCTTCGTCGAGAGACACCGGCTCGAGATATAGCCTGTCGGCGCTCAACGCGCCCACTACCTCGTTGTCGATCTTGATCGGCACGCACACAAAGCCAAGCTCGTCTTTACGCATGTTGCTGCGCGCCTTCGTTTTATCCAGGAAAAGGGGCTCCTCCGAGATCCGGGGTATCACCATGGCGCGGCCGGTCTGAACCACCTTGCCGGTCACGCCTTCGCCGGGACGATACCTCGCTCGTTCGCGCTGTTTGGCAGATAAACCGTGGGCTTCCTCGATGAGGATCTCGTCGGTCTCCCGGTTCAGCAGCGTCAAGGTGCCGCGGACCATGCCCGTATGCTTCGCAAGAGCCTTCAGGATGGACCCGACTTCGTCGCGCAAGTCCATGCTGCGGTCGAGGATCTGACTGATATCGAAGAGCAGCGCCAGTTCACTGCGTTCATATTGTCTATCTCGCCCCGGGGGACTGTCTGGCATGATTCCTTCCCTCCGGTGTATCACTCGCTTATTGAACACAAAACTGTCCAGAGCTCGGCCAGATGCTACGCGATTGTATGAAATCCGGCCGTGTCATTCAAATTTGTAGATACGGAAAGATATTGCCGTCGCGGGCCGCCGCCGAGTTCGTGTCCTGGCGAGCATGTGACCGGCGATTTTGCGCCAGACGCTTGGATCGGCCTATAGGGCGGGACCGCGCCACCTCTCCATGGCTATGTCGCTCGCGCTTCCGTTCGCGGAGGGGAATCTCAATCGCGTCAGGAAGACCTCACCAGGTGAACCGGACTGTTGCAAGACCGCGGGCGGGCACCTGCACCGTAAAACGTTTTCCGTGTTTCAGGGTCAGCGCTTGCCCGGGCTCTTCGGCGAGATTGCAGACGTGCGCGGCATTCAGCGACTTGGAGAAAGAGACGGTCTCGGCCACGTTGTCGTCAGTGGGATTCCACAAGCGGAGGATGCCTCCGTTGCCGTCGGCTGCCGGTTTCAGTGCGGTAACGACAGCCGCGTTGTCTTCAAGGCGGCAGAAGGAAACGTCGTCTGGCAGGGATTCCGCTTCATGGGTACGGATCCCTGTTTGCGCCTCCTGTACGATACGTAATGCCGCCACAGCATCAAAGGGCGCCGCAAACGGGTATACGAGGTAGTCGAATTCCATGGGTTCGAGCAGTTGGCCGTCGGGTTGTCCTGGCGTGCCCACGGTCTGCTGTGTTGACCGGAATAGCGTCAACGACAAGGCGCGTTCAGGCGTTTGGGTAACCTCATACTCGTGCAACCCCGCCGGGCAAAGAATGGCGAGCCCTTTCTGGCCGTCCTGAATGCCGAAGAGCCGGGTGAAGGCCGTCTCTGGATTCACCCGCTCATGCCACAACGCTGCTTCCGCGGGGACATCAATGGCGCGCTCGACCACTGCGAAGGGGGTCTCGGCGAACGATATGCCGGTCTTGATGGGGGTGGGAAACAGCACGCGCAGCCGATGGTCCCGGACCGTGTTCTCCACGCGCGTCTTCACGTTCACGCAGGGGGACCCCTTTGTGACGAAGATGCGGTCGGTTACCCGCAAGCATACGCGGCCGTCTGACCGTTTGCGCGTCTTACGGTCCATCGCGGCGGGCAGTTCGAACTCGCGCTCGACGCGAAACACGGCGCGCAAGGGGCCATCTTCTTCGAGGGCCGTCGTGACACGTGTGCCGGGAGACTTGTAGGCGATGTCGTTCGTCAATTGTCCGCGCGTCCATCCGTCGCCGCTGTCGCCAGTGTCTTCGTAGAGAAACAGCGGGCCGCAGGTCATGCCGCTCGCCTTGTCGGACAGCGCTGCCGTGCCGTCGGGATGCACCGTCAAACTCAAGCGTTCGGTGGCCGCCGTCATCGGTCCGGAGAGAAGGCTGCCGAAATTGCGGTTGGACTCCTCCGTAGGTTCCACGCGGAGCCCCGTGAAGCCGCACGCAGGCAGCGTCATCTCCACTGCCAAGCGATACACGTCGCCTCCGAAATTGTGGTGTCTTCCGTCAGATCTCAGACGCTTGTGCAGCGTATCATGTTCTATGCCTGTAAGCTGGCAGGGGAGCGGCCTGCCCTTCTTGTCCAAGAGCCGGAAGCGGTTGATCGCCTCGCCCGTCGTTAATCCGTCGACGTACTTCGGCGCGAAATCTCTGGCGAATGGCAACGCGATGTCGAAGACCCCCTTGCGTTCGAAGGGCAAAGGATTGTGAATCACCACGTGGGCGAGGGCGTCGCGCGACTCGCTTGCGCCGCCCATGGCCGCAGTGGCCCGGCGGACCAATCCGTCCGCCAGCATTCGGCACTGATCGAAACGGAAACACATGTCGCGGTGCACCTGGTCGACGCTGCATCCGCAGATCGAATCATGCGGGTGATTCTTCAGCAGATATTCCCAGGCCAGGTCCAGGTAGCGCAGGTTGGGCTGTGCCCCCTGCATCCGCAGAACGAGCGCCAGCGGCTCTGCCCAATGCTCAAGGAGGACTTGGCATTCATCGTTGGCTTTCTTGAGGGGATATCGCGACGAGATGGTATGAACGATCAAGTACTGGCCTCCGCGGCCGGAAGCGCGGCACGGTTCCCGCAGTTCGCCCGTCCGTTCGGGCATGCTTGCCGAATGAGCGGCCATGTCCCGTCCGAACTCCTCCAGCGACGCCCATACGAACTCGACATCGGGATACCGCTCTTTCAGTTTCTCCAGGATGGCGATACTCCGTTCGTCGGCGGGGAAATGGTCGATGGCGTCCAACAACAGCACGAGCGGCACGTCACTCCGCTGGCGCTCCTCGTTGAGATATGGTTCGAAGTGCTCTGTGAAAAGGCTGTTGTCCAGCTCGTCGCCTTCGATCCTGTTGCGAAACTTGAAAAGGAACGGCGCATAACTGCCGTCGTCGCGGAGTTTGTAGGTGGGCATTCTGCTGCCGTCCGGACCTATCCACTGGAACAGGGCGGGATAGTTTTCGTCTTGCGTTCCCCGCCAGCAGATGCCAGCCTGAAGCCCTAGCCCCGTCATGATTGTCGGAAGCGCCGCGATGTGGCCAAATTGATCCGGAGTGTACGCGAAATTCATTGCGGGCACGCCCAGTTCCCGGCAGACCGCCCGCCCTTTCATGATGTTTCGGATGTAACTTTCGCCGGAGATCAGCCACTCGTCGGGCAACACGTACCAGGGTCCCGCCAGAATGCGGCCCGCGTTCATCATCGTGATGAGGCGCTCCTTGTTCTCCGGGCGCGCCAGCAGGTAGTCCTCGAGCACTACCGCTTGACCATCGAGATGAAAGCACCTGTATTCGGGCCGCTTCTCCAGAAGGTCCAACAGGTCATCGATAAGCTCCACCAGCCACATGCGGAATTCCTGAAACGGCTCGTACCATTCGCGATCCCAATGGGTCCCCGGGCAATAGTATGCACGCATTGATTTCTTTCGTCCTTTCTGTGCGCGGCGTTTCCCCGCCGGCCGCTCGAACGCGGCGCCGGGAAAGCTTGGCAGATGATACAAGGCCGCCGTGCCCTCAGTAAAGAACCCGGCATTTCGGCAGGGCTTCTTGAAGCTTTCGCCACCCGTCCTGAGTGATCTTCGTTTGCCGGATGTCGAGTTCTTTCAGTCCCGTCAAGTGCTTGACGGGTTCAAGATTCTCGTCGCCGACTTTCACGCTCCACAGGCTGAGCACCTGGATATCGTCGGGCCCGAGTTTAAGAAGCGGCCCAACGTGATAGGTCTGCATCTGGAGTTTGACGTCCTGATTCGGCGGGATCCCGATTTTCCCTTTGGCCTCTCCGACCTTTTCCCATGGTTCGCGTTCCAACACCCCCGACCTGCGCAGGAATAGCGAACCCAGGCTCTCGTCTTTCGGGAACTCGATTATCCTGGCCACTTCCTTTCCGAACACCGGCTTGACGGGTTCCTCTTCTTCAGGTTGCGGCTTGGCTTCCCCGGCTGGTTCCTTTGGGGCGGCCGCAGGCACTTCTTCTGGGGCCTCCTCGGCCTCTTGGGGAGGCTCTTCGGGTTGTTCCGCGGGGGCTGCGGCCTCTGTTGCTGTGTTCGTCTCCCCAGGTGCCGCGTTCTCGGGCGTCTCAGGTGGTACACCCTTATCCAGATTTAACCCCTTCATAATGTCATTCGTCATCAAATCGCTGGATGGCTCGCTGCCCGTGAATGAAGACGCGCCCATTTGCGCGAGCATTTCAGGGGTAGCCTGGGCCAGTAGTTCCTTCGTCATCTTGGCTGCAGCTATAAAATCGGTTTGCTCGAACTGCTGGCGCAGTTGGGCCGCAACTTGTATTGCTTGCGGCGTAGCAGCTTGTTTTTCCATCATTTCGAGAACGGTCGCCGTCTGTATCTTCATCAATTCCGCCAGTTGGGCCGTGTCCATCTCCGCCATCGCCTTGGCCTGCTCGGCAGGCGCCATCCCCTCGAGCCTGGCCATCAAGGCCTGGGTGGACTCAGCTCCAGCGGCGGGCGGCGCAGGTTGTTCCGCGGCAGCGGGAGCGGCAGTCGTTTCGCCCGGGGCAGTTTCAGGCGTGGCGGCCTCCGTTGAGGCCTCCGTTTGAGCGGCAGCCAGCTGCTCTCCCGCAGGGGCCTGCGGAGGAAGGGTCTCTTCTTCCTCGCCTCCGCGGCCGCGCACAATCACCACAACCAATGCAGCCAACAGCAACGCGCCCATGAGGCTGAAGCCAATGATATTCATTCTCTTGTTGCTTCCGCGCCCCGCCGCGAACCGCGGCGGCAGATACGACGGCTCCGTCATGTCCTGTCCGGGCAGAAGTGGAGGGGGGCCAGCCGCAGGCTGGTCTTGCGGACTCGGAAAGGGGGGCGGTCCGGATGGCGCAACACTCAGAGCAGCCTTCAATTGCCCGCCGCGGGGATCGCCCAGCGCGGTCAGCCTATCGCACAACGCCGCCGCTTCTTGAATGCGGCTCAAGACGCCTAGAACACGCGCCTTGAAGTACATGATGTCCGAATTGTTCGGAACGGCGTTGTCCAGTTGTTCCAACACCTGAAGCGCATTCTCGTACTGCTGGGCCTGGAACAAGGCGGCTGCCTGTTGAAACCGTTGTTTAACCTCTTCAGCATTCATCACAGTGGCACCTTTTCGTCACGATTGACGGTTGCCGCAAGTGAACCATCCGCCTGCGGCAGGAACGTCCGCTCCGTCCATGGTAGGCCAATGTTCGAATGGATTCAAAAACGGCGATGCCTTTCGCGGCAGCCAAATTCAGGGCCGCCACCCCGTACCTGGCATATTACCAATCGCCGGATAATGTAAAACGATGCAACGTAAACACGTTGCCATTCGGGGCACCGGGCTGGATTTCAAGATTCACCCTGCATGGGATAAGATCGGCGCGCCCGTATTCCGTTTCGCTCCGCTGGCGCTGAAGAATCCCGGCTAATGAGGACCCGCCAGTCGCATGGCGCCGCACCCGTTTCGCCGGTTCTTACCCGGCGATTGGAACGGATCGCTTGACTTGTATTTTACAAACCCAACCATTAGCGTGTAAGGGGGCAGTGTTTAAAAGGGGAAAAGGGCAAACATGGCAGATTATGCGAATGTCTGGCCGTCAGGGGGGCTGTTTGCCTTTTCGGGGGTAGACGGCAAAACCTGTTTTCGTGAGCCTTTCGTCGCATCAGGCACGACCGATGATGTCGGCTGGGATTTTTGGCTGGAGCCGCGGCTGATAGTGCGTCCGAAGTGTGGGGAGGCGCCTCTTCGCCCGATGCCTCAAGCGGGCTCGTTCTGTTTTTCCGATTGTTGGGACTTTCCCGTCGTTGCCGGGGAAACACGCGGCCGGCTTCGGGGAGCGTTTCGCGACCGCTCCTCCATGCTGTTGTCCATTGACATGAATTCGGGCGCCGGCCTGCCTCCGCCGGAGCTTGAATTGCCGGGTGACAATTGCGCGGGCAAGATTGAATTCAGTGTCGCGCGAAGGGGGTGCTGGGTCGCGGTTGCGCAGAGTGAGCCAGCCAGAATCCGTTCCTTCGCCATCGCGATTTCCTGCGCGAATGAGGCAGAAGCGCTCGCCCGGGCGCGCGCCACCCTCGTTGCGGACCTCAACGCCGTTATCGAGGCCCGGCTGCAATTCTACACCTCTGCCCGGTTGCCTGCGCGCATGGCAAGCACCGACGAGCCGATCTTCTACAAGGCGCTCAGCGTCATCAAGACGAATTATGAAAGCGCCCAGGAGGATATCCCCTGCCGGTGGACCACCCCTGACCGGATGCCACACCGGCGCATGTGGCTGTGGGATTCCGCTTTTCATGCGGTGGGGTCGCGGCACGTTTCGACGCAGCTTGCCGAAGAGGCCATCTATGCGTTGTTCGCCAAGCAGCATGCGGACGGCAAGCTGGCCCTGGCCGTTCACCCGGGCAAGATAGAGTTGGCGGAACACGATACGCAACCGCCCATTGTCGCATGGGCGGTGTGGAAACTGTTTCAACGCTCGGAAAACGAGGAATTCCTGGAACGCGTCTACGACGGCCTTGCACGTTACCTCCAATGGTTCGAACAAAACCGCAAGAATCCCAATGGACTCTACGGGTGGTACATCCGCACCGACGAAGATCCTGTCAAGGCCGCCCGGGGCGGTGAGTCGGGCATGGACAACAGTCCTCGCTTCGACCAGGCTGCCGCGATGACAGCCGTCGACCTTTGCAGCTATCTCGCCGCCGAGTACTTGGTCATGCAGAAGATCGCCAAGAAGCTGGGGCATTCCGATGATGAGGCCGAGTGGCGCCGCCGGGAACAGGCCATCGTGGAAAGGGTAAACGAACTTCTTTGGGACGACGAAGACCGCTTCTATTACGATCTCGATGAAAACGGCAAGCCCATCCTTGTGAAGACGGCGGCGGGGTTGCTGGCTCTGCATGGCCATATTCCGGACCATGACCGGGCAGAGGCGCTTCGAACGCATCTGCTGAGCCCGGCGGAGTTCTGGCCGCTCTTCCCCGTGCCTACAGTCGCTTGCGATGAAGAGTCGTTCGCTACCGATTTATGGCGCGGCTGCACATGGCTCAACATCAACCTGCTCCTCTTCTATGCACTCGAACACTATGGTTTTCTTGAAGAAGCCCGTTTGCTGGCCCGCACAAGTGTCGACGAAGTGGCGCGGTGGTACAGGAGGACAGGCTGTATTCACGAATGTTACGACCCCTTTGGACAGACAATGCCTCCCGACCTGCCTCGGAAAGGCGCGCCGGGAAGCGCCGGCGGCGTAGGGTTTGGCGTGATTGCCGACTTTCACTGGTCCGCCGCCGCTATCGTCGATTTCCTCTACGCCATCTGTTGAAATCGTCGTGGTCCGCACCTACAATGCCGCTTTTGTCAGGGACGGCGTACGGACAGGCGGGTTTCTGCAGGGTCAACAAGCATCGTAATGTCAGAAACTAAGAAAGAGTTGTGGCTTGCCATCGAGGGAGGCGGGACCAAGACCCGTCTCTATTTATCGGATACGGACCGGAAAGTCCTGGCCCGGGAAGTCGGCGGGACCTCGTCCAGCCTGTATGTGCAGGCGCCGGACTACGAGGCCTATGCCTCGCGAATGCGCGTCCTGCTCCGGAACATCAGGGAAACCGCCGATGATGCGTGCGGTCGCGTCACGGTTGTGGGTCTGGCGGCCCCCATGGTGCAGGAACTGGTAACGAAGCTTGTTCGCGAGGTCCTTGGCGCTGTCGAGTTTGTCTTCACGTCGGAGGCGGCAATCGCCTTGGCGTGTCACGACCTCTCCTCAGGCGTCAGCATGGTGGCCGGCACGGGAGCGGGATGCGTGGCCCTCAACGAAGAGGGGCTGGGCGCCGGGTGCGGCGGCTTCGGGCCCCAGTTCGGCGACGAAGGCAGCGGCTACTGGATCGGCCGCGAGGCCATTGCGGCCGCCATGCGCGAGAACGACGGCCGGGGGCCGGAAACGGCCCTTACCCGGGCCCTGTGCGCATTCTATGGGATCGGCCACATCCTGGAGATCTACAAGTTTCGCGACCCGGGAGGGCATGTGTCCGGGCCGAAGGTCGCCTCATGCGTGCCTGTAGTATTTGAAACGGCGCGCGCGGGCGATTCGGTTGCCAGGGCCGTTTGCCGCGGCGCGGGGCACGCCTTAGGTCATACCATCGTCGCTACGGTCAGGCGCGCGGGAATAACCGAGAGGCCAGTGCCTGTCGTATTAACAGGCGGCGTGTTCAACGGGGGCGCGCTCATACTGACACCGCTCAGGCGGGTTCTTCGCCGAAGCGGAATCGAATTCAAGCTCTTCCCCGTGGTGACGGAACCGGGGGAAGGGATACTCAAGGTGATTGAAAAACAAAGACAGGGAGTTTCTTGATGGGATACCTGGATGATTTCTTTGCCGCGGCGGGCAGCGTCTTTGAAGAGATCCGCTCCACACAACGAGCTGCCATAGAAAACGCAGCGGAGGCGATTGCCTCAAGTCTTGCCGGGGGCGGCGCTTTGTGTGTCATGGATACCGGGCACATGCTGAAGCACGAGGCTTTCAACCGCGCCGGAGGGCTCATGACAATCGCGCCCTTCTCCTATGCGCTGAACCTCGAGAACCCTCTTCACCACCGGAAAGTGGAACGTACCAAGGCGGAACTGGCCGCTTTGGAAGCGCGCACGGTGGCGCTGGCGCTCGACACCAGTCTCCTTAAATCCGGCGACGTGCTTATCATCAATTCCAACTCGGGCCGCACCCCCAACGTCATCGAAACCGCGCTGCAGTGCCGCGAACGGGGCATCACGACTATCGGCATCTCGTCCTCCGCCCAGATGCGCGGATGCGATGCAGCCCATCCTTCGGGCAAGAAACTGTTTGATGTGGTCGATGTCGCACTCGATAACTGCGCCCCGTTCGGCGACGCGGCCGTGGAGGTCAAGGACGGCGAAAAGATGTGTCCCATGAGCGGCATGGCTGGCGCCTACTGTCTCTGGGCCGTGCATGCGGAAGCCGTCGAGCGTCTGCAGGCTCGGGGCATCAATCCTACGATTTTCCGCAGCGTGCACGTCAGCGGCGGAGGGTTCATCGAGGAACAGCGCAAGAAATTCCTGGAGAAAGGCATCTAGTGCCGCGTTCCGGGCAGAATGGGAGATTCCATGGCAGGCAAATCACCTAAGAAAACCGTTCACATGATAGGCCACGGGCATATCGACCCCACCTGGTTGTGGCGCTGGACCGAAGGATACGAGGAAGTCCGGGCGACGTTTCGCAGCGCTCTCGACCGTATGAATGAGACGCCCGAATTCCGGTTCACTGCGAGCAGCGCCTGTTTCTACGCGTGGGTGAAGGAGTGCGACCCCGAAATGTTTGAGGAGATTCGCCAACGCGTGAAGGAAGGGCGATGGGAAGTCGCAGGCGGCTGGTGGGTCGAGCCCGATTGTAACCTGCCTGAGGGCGAGTCCTTCGTACGCCACGGTCTGTATTCGCAAGGTTTTCTGCAGCGCGAATTCGGCATACGGGCGCGCGTGGGTTTCAATCCCGACAGCTTCGGGCACGCGGGCACGCTGCCGCAAATCTACAAGAAGATGGGTATCGACTACTACGTCTACATGCGCCCCGACGCAATCCGCGAGAGGGATTATCCCCAAGGCACCACTTTCTGGTGGGAAGCCAAAGACGGCTCCCGGATATTGGCCTGTAACCTGCAGGAAACCTACAACGCCGATTCTGAGACCCTGGAACGGATCGGCCGCATCGCACAAAACCCGCATCTCAATCCCGGACAATGTCACATCATCGCCTTTTACGGCGTGGGGAACCATGGGGGAGGGCCCACGAAAAAAGCCATCCAGCAGATCCAGGAGGCTCAGCGGCGAAGCGACCTGCCCAACGCCGAGTTTTCCACTCTTATCGGTTACTTTGAGGGATTTCTGGCCACGACCGACGCGTCACGGCTCCCCGTCATCGCCACGGACCTTCAGTTTCATGCCCGGGGCTGTTACAGCGCCCATTCGGGCGTGAAGCTCATGAACCGCCGCACGGAACACGAACTGATGACCGCGGAACGGTTCGCGACGCTGGCATGGCTGCTCCTCGACCGCCCCTTTCCGAAAGACCGGCTGGTCCAAGCGTGGCAGTACCTGCTTTACAACCAGTTTCACGACATTCTCGCCGGGACCTGCCTCGAATCATCATACGAAGACGCGCGCGACCAGCAAGGCGCCGCGCGGGCTGCTGCAACCGATGCCGCGAACCAGGCCCTGCAGGTGATAGCGCGTGAGATCGACACCTCCCCGGAAGGCAATACGATCGTCGCGTTTAATCCGCTGCCTTGGCCCGTCACGGAGACGCTGGTTGCTCCCCAGAGCACCTCGCGGGCTCTGAAACAGCCGCTTCACCTTGCCGATGACCGCGGAAAAACAGTGCCCATGCAGGTGGTGCGGGGCGAGCGGATAGGTCACGTGAATTATGCATTCACCGCCGAGCTGCCGTCTTTCGGATACCGCTGCTACCATCTCCGTTCCGGCGCGAAGGGAACCAGAGTCTCCGGTATGCTCGAAGCCGGCCGCGATTTTCTCGAGAACGGCTGGTGGCGCATCGAGTTTGACCCCTATGGCGGTCACATCTCGCGATTGTCTGACAAGAAGAATGGCGTGGAGGTGCTCGATAAGGGCAATGTGCTGGCGGCAATGGTCGATTCGTCCGACACCTGGAGCCACGGGTATGACGAGTTCCGCGTCGAGGCCGGCCGTTTTGGCAATGCGGTCCTTACGCTGCTGGAGGCGGGTGATGTGCGGGCAACCGTGCTGGTCTCGTCATCTTATGGCCGCTCGTGCGCTGAAACGTACGTGACCCTTCACCGGTTCACCGACACCATCGACTGCCGGTTTCGGATTAACTGGCAGGAACGCTACACCATGCTGAAACTCGCCTACGAAACGCGGATCGAGGGAGGCGAGGTTACCTGCGATACCGCGTACGGCGTGCAAGAGCGTGCGGCCCGGGGCGAGGAAGTGCCCTGCCAGAAGTGGCTCGATCTCACCGGGACCATCGGCGGCTCGCCATACGGTTTGGCTCTCCTTAATGACGCCCAGTACGGTTTCGATGCGCGCGAAGGCGTTTTGCGGCAGACGCTGTTGCGCAGCCCCGCCTACGCCCATCATGACAACGGCCGTGTGGATGCTTCCTACCCGTGGCCAATCATGGATCAGGGCTGGCGCCGCATGCATTTCCGCCTCGTCCCTCACTCGGGGACCTATCAAGCTGCCCGTGTGCCGCGGAAAGCCTGGGCGCTGAACGAACTGCCGATCGTCCATGGGGAATCCGCTCATCCCGGAACTCTTCCTCCCACGGCGGCCTTTATGGAAACCACCGCCGAAAATGTTATTCTTTCCGTGATGAAGCCCAGTGAAACCGGAGAAGATTTGGTCATTCGCGGTTACGAGACCGACGGTACGGCGGGCGATGTCCAAATCACGTTTCCTCAGTGGGGCAAAAGCGTGACGAGCCACTTTGCTCCGCATGAAATAAAGACCATCAGAATTGACACGGATACCTGGAAGGCACACGATACCGACCTGCTGGAAGAATAGCGGGCGCTTCCCGGCATCTTTGAAACGCGAGTCCGTTCCATGAACCTCGAAGCCATCGAACAGCGTACGCTGAGTCTCCTGAAGCAGGCCATGAATCCGCTTGTTCCTTTCGATACCCTGGTCGAACACCTGCGGCGCGAGGAAGAGCTGGGCGAGTTCTCCAACGCCGAGCTGCTTGACTTTCTGCGGCACCACGAGTTGTTTGAAGTCGTCGAGCCGCTCAAGCTTGCGGCACAAGGAATTCCCGAGGCAGTGTTCGCCGACGCCGGTTTGCGGCTGTCGCCTCACGTAATCTTGAACACGCGGGTCCCCACCGAGCGTCAAATGGCGGAGCAAATGGGCCGGCAACTTCGCAGTCTCGCGGACGCCCTCAGCGCCGCGATGGCGGCCGCGAAGGAACAGGGACAACCCGACAGGGCCCAAGCGCTCATCAAGCTGCTGGCGCGCACCGAAGAACTGCATGCGCGCGTGGCCAGATTCGCCTGACATGACGCACTGTTCCGCTGCAAGCAACAGCATGCGGCGGCCCCAGCGTGGAATGGTCCGGGTTAGACCAGGTTGCGTCCTTCGAAATCTTCCGGGGGCTTCACGTCAACGTAAGCCAGCGTCGTCACGCCCAGGTCGCGGATATCGGGTTCTTCGGCTGCCAGGGGCCTGTTGACAAACAGCATGCCGGGGATGCGCGAGAAGTTGGACGCCACGTGGTCGCCGCTCCATTTGTCGAGGTTCGGTATCAGGAGTTCTTTCGGAATGGCGCCTTTTGCGGCGCTTTTCGTGTTCTGATAACCGCGCGCGTACCCCAGAGAAATGTCAGGGGCGTCATGGACGGCCACGCCGCTATACACGTCCCGGGAATACAATTCTTCGAACACCTTCTCGCCGGTATCGGGATCGGTGACCGCAAGCAGTTTTTCACGCAACTCCTGGATAAGCGCATCGGCTTGCTCTGGCGGGACGATCCCGTTGCGTTCACGTCCCTGAATGTTCAGGTACATCGAACTCAACCCGATGGCATACGCCCGTGTTCGCGTCCAGTCGAAGTCCATCAGGAATCCCTTTTCGCCCACCGCCGTCTCAGGAGCGTCCTGGCCTTCCACCGCGGCATACCCGTTACGCACCAGCCACGTGTTGATGTTGAATCCTTTGCGAAACGTCTCGAATCCGTGGTCCGACATCACGATAAACAGGTCGTTTTCCTGGATTTTCGGCATGACCTTGCCCACGATTTCGTCCATTTTCTCGTAGGACTGTTCGAGGGCTTGGCCGTAGAGCTTTGCCCCTTCAGCGTCGTACATGGGGTGTTCCGGGTCCCGGTACCGCCAGAACATGTGGCCGATGCGGTCGGTGGCGGTCCACGCGGAGATCAGCACATCGAAGTCGTCGCGCTCGAGTTCGTCGAGGGTCAACATGGCCCGCCATTCCATGGTCCGCATGGAGTCTTCCAAGAACCCCTTTTCGGTCAGTTCATCCTCGCGCAGAGCATGGGTCTCGTGCGCCCAGCCCAAGGTCTTGAACAGCCCGTAGCGTTCTCTGAGCTCGTGCATATAGCCTTCGGGGCAACTCATGGGTGCGTACGGCGCGTCGGGATGAAACTGAAAAGCCGACATGTACAGACGTACCCGTTCGCCCGCTTCCATCAGATAGAACCGGCTTATCGCCTTGACTTCAAACCCCTGCGCGGGCTCGAAGGTCCACTCGAGCCATTCCGACCAAGCCCCTTCTCCGAGGGTAACGGTGTTGGCTTGGGCAGAAACGGTCAGGGTGCGCGCGCTCCGGTCCACGGTGAACTCGAACGGGAGTTCCGTATCCTCCGAGCGCTCCCTTTGAGACGCTTTGGGGATCCGCGCGCCCCGAACGGCGACGGCAGCCTTGCCGTCCACGAACTCGAGGGCGTATCGCGCACCCCCCGAGATGTTTTCCTCGAGCTGTTCGGGGGTATAGGCATCGGAGAATGCGGAGAATGAGTTCTGAGAGCCCCGTATTTCCGGCACATCCAGGCCGCAGAGCATCTTGCCGTGCTCCAAGGAGTCGGCCGGAAAAGCGTATGGCACATTAAACAGTTTACAGCGGATCCCTGCGCGGTCCGCTACCACCCAGAATGGGTCGCCTTTGCGAAAACCGATGGCCTTTGCCCGGTCCGCGACCGTCCCGTCGTGCCGCTTGGTGGGGTGGAGCAACTTGGATGTGCCGATGTCGGGCAACTGCGTGGCCGGGTTGCGCCGGATGAAGTCGTAAATCCCATGTCCGCCGGGGTTTTTGCAGGTCGTGAAGGAATTCCATGCCGCCGGAGACTGAGGGGGAATCGTGGACCGCAGCCGCATAAAGGCGCCTGTCTCCCGCAGCTTCTTGAGGTTGGGCAGGCGTCCGGCATCCAACATGGATTCGACCAGGGTCGGCTCGGCGCCATCGAATCCAAGAATGATAACCCGGCCCTTTGGCTGCGGCGCCGGCTTTAAGGCTGCGGCTGTTTCTTCTGGCTTGGCTTGTGGAGGTGCGCCGGCTGGGAGGGGTGCTTCCTTACTGCACGAGAACATGCCGCCTGCCGCCATCATCGCCCCGGTTGTGAGAAAACGCCGCCGAGAGACTCTCCCTTGCATCTGCCCTACTCCCTGCAACTGGTTCGTTATAAAGCGCTTACCCTGAAGAATCGTAACAGACATCTGAACGCTGATATTCCTGGGAAGCTGTACTCGTATGCGGTCTGGGTGAGACTATAGCGATGTCCGGCATTCTCTGCAAGTCTGGAAGCGGTTTGGAAAGGGGGCTTCCGGGACCGGACGCTGGGGAGGACGCCCGGTCCCGGGGGAGGGAAGGGCCTGAAGTTGGGGGACTTCAGACCGGGTCATACGCCACAGTAGGCCGAGGGGGAGACCTTGTGGCTATGAATGCTTCAACTTGTTCCACATATTAGATATGCAAAGTCGGTGCCAAGTTTCATTGTTTTTCGCAACTCGCTGTCAAATAACTCTTTAGCGGTTTCTGGCGGCTTTTCCGCGCGTTTCACACACCGCATATCGGGTAACTTCGCCGCTATGAGGTGGTTCCTATACTTCAATTGGGGCATTGCAACCTACAAATAGCACCGTATTCTTGCATCAAAATTATACCACAAGAATGATCTCTTTGCAGACAAGGCCTCGGTTTCGGCGTAATTGAATTTATTGAATTTGCCAGGGGTGGTTTCCCTGCTCGGGTTGTTCTTGTTTGGTCTTGTACGTTCAGGCGGCACTCTGCGCGGAAACGCTTTCGCTCAGGCGTACTTCGTCCGGGGAGAGTTCCAGGACGAACCCGCGTTTGGGAATCGTTCGGATGATGTTGCCGCGGGCGGGAGCTACGCGTTTAACGCGGTCAAGGACCTTTCGTTTCTGAAAATGCATTTGATTGGGTTCCACCACAACATCTCCCCAGACCGCCTCGTAGATGCGGTCGTAGGGCACGCATTCGCTTGGGGCTTCGGCCAAGACCCTCAGCAGCCGGTACTGTTTGTCTTGGAGGCGCACGATTTGTCCATCGACCACGACTTGGCCGGGATGGCGTTCGTCGACTATGAGCACGGGTGCTGGCGCGGCGGGAGTGGAGGGCGGAGTATGTTGCATCTCTTGTTTCGCCCATGTCTTGATGATTTTTGCGTTCGCTTTACCCACCCATCGCGCTATGTGAGGCTCCGATGCCTCGGAGAGCTTCTCGGGCGTATCAAGACGGTGCGCCTCCAATGCCAGGAGGATATTGCGGTCGACGCCTTTCAGGCGGAGGCGCACAAGGGGCAGGAGGTTTTCGCGCACGCCCCATTGCACGCGTTCCGCGTAGAGCAGCAGCCGTTCGATAAAGCGCTCTTGAGCGCCAAAGGCCGCGGCGATCGTGGCGGTAGCGTCGATCAGCCAGCCGAGTTGCTCCGCCGTTGCGAAGATTTGGCCTGCGAACACCCGGAATTTTTCTTCGATGTCATACAAGCCGGCCTGGTCCATCCAGTCAAGCATCACCAGGGCTGACTTGATGGCGCGCACTTCCTCGAAAAAGGGCATGAGGTCGCAGTTGCGGAGACGGTTCAACGGTACGTTGGCCGAGAGGTCTTCGTCCATGGTAAGGCGTTTGAGACGTCCCGGATAGTCGGAGTGGTCATATTCCCGGGTCGTGAGAGAGAGGTAGGGACCGCGCGCGTCGGGGGTCAGCGCCATGGCCAGCAGGAGATCGGTCGCGCTCCAATGGCGCGTTTCCGATTCGTGAATCCACGCCGCCAGTTGCAGGCCTGTGGCAATGGTGACGCCCTTTGCGGTTACCGCGTGCCCGAAGGGAGTGGCCTCGAGCCCGTGGTCGCCCACCCGGGTCAACATTCCCGCGTCGACGGCCCTGTTTAGTGCGGCTCGGACCCGGAAATCCACTTCCTCGAGGGTCAGGGCCGTGCTCCATAACCATTGACCGGTCAGGGTGCTCTCGAAAAAGAGCCGCAGGGTCTCCCCGCTGGTGCAAGTGCGCGAAGCCACCAGTCGCAACGCGTGATCTTCCAGGGGGGTCTCGGCGAGTTGCGGCGTGATGCTTTCTCGAGCGCCTTCCACATACCGCCGCCACAGGGTTTCATGGTCGAAGGGGGTGGGGGCGATGAGGATCGAGCGCCCGAACGCCTTGCCCGAGCCGTAGCGCCCGGCGCGGCCGCCCATGTTCTCGTATTCGCCCCGCAGAATCGGCGTTTTCCAAGGCATGCTGAACCGGTTGTCGTATTGCCATTTCTCCGAGGTCATAAAGACGTTCTGGGCCGGCAGGTTCATGCCAATCGCCAGCGTGCTGGTCGATACCATCGCCTTGATCTCGCCCTGGCGGAATCCGTCTTCCACGGTACGCCGCTCCTCAGGAGACAAGTCGGCGTTGTGAAACGCGACGCCGTTCGCCAACGTTTCGAGCAGTTTATTGCGCGAATGGGTGTTCTCGAGGTCTTGCAGTCGCTCGATGGCCTGTTCCGCGGCTGGCAGCGACAGGTGTTGCGCGAGCAGTTCTGCTCCGCGGCGCGATTCGTGTTTCGCTTTGACGAAGATGAGACAGGGCTCTTCCTGCGCCACAAAGGCTCCAACGTTCTCCATCAGGGTTTCCCACGCGGAGCATTCGAGGTCCGTGTCGATGAGCCGTTCCTGGCCTTCCGAGAACTCAT
Source organism: Candidatus Hydrogenedentota bacterium (assembly GCA_035416745.1). Taxonomy (NCBI): domain Bacteria; kingdom Pseudomonadati; phylum Candidatus Hydrogenedentota; species Candidatus Hydrogenedentota bacterium. The sequence continues at coordinate 49,453 of DAOLNV010000003.1, forward strand.
TGTAAGTCCGGTATCGGAACAGGCCCTCATGAAGCACCCCGTACCTCAGCTCGACCGGCCGCCGGTCATATTGCACCAACTCGGCCTTCATCCAGGCCGCGAGTTTATCCGCCTCGCCCAGAACCGCCGACATGCCGATCACCCGGCAGCCGCTTTGCAGGATCTGGGTCAAGAGTAGTTCCACGTTGGCCCCGCGGTCGGGGTCGGACAGCAGCTCCAATTCGTCGGCTATCACCAACTCGACTTCCGTGAAACGCTCCGGCCGCCGTACCAGAACCTGACTGAGCTTCTCGTAGACCACGATCGCGATGGAGAAATCTCCCGACTCCAACTGGGCGTCAAAATGGCGGTGGTCGCGCGTCGAGATGATTACCTTGAGGCCGTAGGGCGTGTACTTCTCGTCGAAATCGAGGTATTTCTCTTCCGCTAACGCCTTCAATGGCACGAGATAAACCACCTTCTTGCGGCGTAAGGCGGTTTGAATAGCGGCCATCTCGCCCACGAAGGTCTTACCCGAACTCGTCGGCGCCTGGATCAGCAAATTGGGGGTTCCAAACAGGTTATGGCGTTTGATCGCGAGTTCTTGCACCGGCAGCAGGCATTCGCTCTCCCGCGCCTGCCACAGTTGAATCACCTCCGGCGGAATGTCGTACCGGAGCAACTCCGTCATCTTCATCCCAGCACCCTCCCAGGATTCCCGCA